>JANPJE010000081.1:0-23007 GCA_031425355.1 Spirosoma sp.
CGGCATCCAGGGCTGAAACCGAGTCAGCAATCGGGGTTTTACAGTCGGATGCGTAGCGAGGTAGTAGTTTGTGCCGTCGGCGAAGGCATCGAGCAGACTTTTCATCCAGACCGGGCTTTTTTTATAAATCGCCATCGCCTGCGTGGTGTCCATAAACAGCCGCGCCCGCAAATCGTGGTACAGGGCCGATTCGCCGTCCACCTCGGCCAGCCGTCCGATTGACGTAATGTAGTTCTCTTCTACCCGGCCAAAGTCATCTTCGCATTGCGTAAACAGCAACCCAAACACGACATCGGCGTCCGTTTTTCCGTAGATGTGCGGAACGCCCCACGTATCGCGGGTGATGGTGATTTGGGTTGCGCGTTGCTGCCATCGGGCCACTTCAGCCTTGCTAAACGATTGAGCCTGAACAGTAAGCGAGGAGAGTAACGTAATCAGGAAGACAAGAAAACGGGCAGATTGCGATTGGCGACAAGTCATTGATGAAAATTCAAGAGTGGGAATTAAACGGATTATAAGTAAAAATATGGCATTCCTGATAGATTGAGTTGGCAGACGAGCAAATAAGTCTTTTTTATATTGAAAGCAGGCTAATAAGCCAAATAAAGACAATTCACTCATTATTTTTCACTCGTCAGGCAACCCTTTTGGCAAACCCGGCATTTCTGTCATTGTTCTTCCGCATTGATTAGTTGCGGAACACAATTGACTAAATATGACAGCAATGTTGACCAGCCGGAGCAATGGAATAGTCCTGATCGCCCTGTTTATGACGCTCGCCTGTGGCCAGCCCAAACAGGAAGACTACTCAATCGGCTTCAGGGAATTCAGGACGACAGATACATCGAGAGTGTATAAAACAAACAGTAAATCAACGGACTACCTCCACTTTCGTCCGCTCGATATAGACGTTTGGTATCCCGCGCAGACCATCCCGGATGACTCCTCATTGACGTTTGGCGATTTTCTTCGTTTGCTCGAAAAGAGGGCTAATTATTACACCGCTTCAGTTGCCTCTACGGGCTACACAGCTCAATTAGCCGATTATCTCTGCAAAGGAATAAAGTGCTCAGATACAACCCGGCTTTTAGCCCAAAAGACCAATTCATACCGAAATGCCCAACCTGTGCAGCGCAAATTTCCCCTGATCGTTTATCTGGCCAGCTACAATGGCATGGGCTACGAAAACTGCACCTTGTTCGAAGAATGGGTAAAGAAAGGTTTCGTGGTTGTATCAATCAGCTCGATTGGCCGCTACCCCGGCGACATGACCATGAAAAATGATGATTTGATGGAGCAGGTTAACGACGCACTTTATAGCATTGACTACTTGAAATCAAATCCGCTCATTGATTTCTCTAAAATTGGCGTAGCAGGTTATAGCTGGGGTGGCTTAGCGGGATCATTGGTCGCCAGTAAAAGTCATCAGACCGCTTGCCTGCTTTCGTTGGATGGATCAGAATTTCACCATTACGGAGTTTCTGAGGAAGATACCGATTTCGAGGGTACTGTGAACAGTCCTTACTTCAAACGAATGTCACTGTCAATACCTTACCTTCGCCTTGAGCAGGCACCTGTGGAAGCGAAACCGCGGAAAGATTCGGTCTATAATTTTCTGGCGAACGTATCGGGCGAGAAGCAAGTGATAAAAATAGATTCAGCTACTCATGAAGATTTTAGCTGTATGCCAACCGTAGTCAGAACGTCGGGCGGGTGTCCGAATAACCACCGATTCAGTAAAATCGTAACGTTGTCCCTTAACTTTTTTCAAAAACATCTTAACTAATCGACTTTCAACCGCCTGAAAGTTAGCCAATTATCTTTATGTCGAAACAACTTGTCGAACAGTGCCAGCAGGGTAACACCTTTGCCCAGAAACGGCTGTTCGATCAGTACGCGAACCGGCTGTTTCGAGTCAGCTTGCGCTACGTTCGACAGGAGATGGAGGCCGAAGAAGTGCTGATGAATGGCTTTTTGAAAGCGTTTCGTGGAATTGGTAGTTTCTCGTACCGTGATGATAACGGTTTGGAAGCGTGGCTCCGGCGCATCGTGGTTAACGAAGCGTTGCAGCATCTGCGGGCCAATCGTCACCTGCCGCTTTTTCAGGCCGATGAAGAGGCCGGACGTGGCTCGGCCGAGAATCAGCCTGACACGCAGCCGCTGCCCGACGCGGGGCTGGATGCCGAACGCATTTATGCCCTCATTCGGGAGTTGCCCACCGGCTACCGCACCGTATTTAACCTGTATGCGATTGAAGGCTTTACCCACCGCGAAATTGCCGATCAGTTACGTATTTCCGAAAACACCTCAAAATCGCAGTTGAGTAAAGCGAGGGCTTTATTACAACTCTGGTTGACCCAAAATGGCTATGAAGCAGAAACCCGACGAAATGCCTGATGAGTGGGTGCGGCAGGCGCTCAGCCAACTACCCGACGCCCCACCACCCGGCTCAACCTTCGACACGGAGCGATTATGGGCGCAGCTACGTCCCGAACTTGATACTATGCCCGTCCGTCGGCCATTTGGTTGGGCGTGGTGGGCGGCTGCGGCCTGTTTGTCGGGCCTGATTTTGGGCTGGTTTTTGTTGCGCCAACCGGCTGATGAACGTACTGCTCCGATAGCGAACAAGGCCGTCGATACAATAAATACGCCAACACTCACTCACCAAATTCCACATACTGACAACACGATAACTTCTTCACAATCTGCGCATTCGGAAGAAACAAATCGAGTTGTGGGGTTGCCAAAAAATCGGAGAGAGAAAGAAATTCATAGACAGAGCGTAACAACGTCAATTCCAGAACCAACAGAAACCGTTGCCCAACTTCCTGAGGTTTCAACCGCGACAGAAGTGCCGTCAGTTATTGAAAAATTGGCTCAGCCAGAGAAAATAAACGTAGCAGCCGTAATACAGAAACGACGGTTTCAGGTGGTGCATCAAAACGAGCTTCGGGCGGAGGAAGAGGCCCGGCCAAAACTCTATCGCGCCGAACACTTTGTCCGAATAGGCACAGGGCAACCGGACAGCCCAACGCCGGAAGAACGGCAACCCGTTCCAATCATGTCTTTAACGAATAAACTAAACCAATAATCATGCGTCTATTTTGTCTGATTGCTGTGCTCCTGCTGAGCATAGTCGGCCTCGCTATGTCTCAATCGAATAGCCCCCGCCTAACGGAACCCGGTGCCAAACGGAAATTTATCGGCCTGAGCCACATAGAGGTTGATCTGGGCCAGCGAAACACATTGCTTGTCGGATTCGACCGATACGCCCAGGTGAAGGCTCGCCAAAACATTGACTCGGTGCTACGTTTATTTGTCGCTGATTACCGGAAAGCTGCGGATTCAACCCAAAGCCAGGCACAGGCAACGTATGCGCTGCTTCGGCTCGGCGATACTGACCGGAGCCTGGCAATACGGTACACGCCCCAGCAAACCACATCGTTTCTGTTCAGGGATGGCGGTGAGCCACTACAGGTAAAAACCCGGCAGGATACCCTCCAGATTGTCTGGACATCAACCGCATCGTCTGAACTGCCCACTGATTTTAGTGTGTATCTTTTTGTAAACAGCTTTGCTGATCTTGATCGCATGCTGCGCGAGGGCGGTGTCAATCAAAAACTACAGCAGGCACTTGAATCAGTGACACAATATAAAGGGCATGACCTGACCAGCCCCAAAATGGCGTTTAATATGGTGCAGGATAATGCCAATAAGGCCACATTCTTACAGCCGGGTCTGGCGAAAAGTCCGTTCATCAGCATCCAGCCGGGAATTGGCGTCGGCCTGATTCGCAACCAGTGGGTGCCCTCGCTCAACCTGGATCTACAGTTTATTCCGAGCCGGTTTCATCGGGTTGGCTACAGCATCGGCTATACGGCCAACTTCTTTTTCGGACAATCGGCCACAGACGGCGGTTTGCAAACCTTCAGAAACGATTTCCTGAACGTGGGCGTAGCTTTTTACGGGTACAATAAAGATGGACGGACGGCGGCTTTTGGCCGGCAGATTGCCTCGTTTTATGTAGGCGTTCCAGTTCATCGCAGGGGTGCCTATTTCGATTCAAACACCATACGGCTGGGCGGCACGGTCTACCAAAGTGGGCTGTTTAAAGTGCAGCCGGAAATTTATATGAACGGTTTTTTCAAGCGTGTTTATCCCGGCCTGAGAGGAGTGGTTGGGTTCTGATTATGTTTGTGTTACGTCTTTTTTATGAGCGGTTTGTTGTGTATATTTACCTCCCCGATTTCCAACAAACAACTATAGTAATGAACCGTGTTTTGGTCTGAATACCAACACTGGCAACTCAATCCGCATGAAGAAAGGACGTTCAAATCCAAACCAACTCCAGATCGATTTTCTGGCCGCATTCCGCCGGATGCTCGTTAGCCTGGGCAGCTCCGAAAACTTGCCCGTCAACGAAAGTCTGTTTATGCGCATGACCGACCAGTGGGAGAATACCCGCGCGATTCCAGCCGATCTTTTATTCACCAAAAGCCCGGTCGAAGCGGTCGTTTTCCGGTTGCAAAAGGCCGACCGCGACGGCGGACTGAACCGTTTGCAGTTCCCCGTCGAACTCATTGCGGGAGAAATCCGTGGCGAAAAAGGACTGACCGGATTCTCGGCCAAGTTTCGAGAGCAGGGCTGGGTAATTTTACCCGCCGAACTGTCGGCCATGTACAAGAGTCTGTTCCTGAATATTCTGACGGCTTCGGTCGGTTTAGAACACCTCTACCCGTCCCGCAAAGAGTTACTCGCCGAAGCCGAACGGGTAGCCCTCGAAGCCATGCTCCCCGAAGCCGAAGTGCGTAAGTTTTTTGGCCTGCGCCTGTCGCGCTTTCCCGATAGCTTCCGCAGCGAAGTCGCCAACTATTTTAATCTGCCATTCGATTACGTATTAAAACGCGCCAATCATTTGGGCATGGTATCGGAACAGGTTATCGAAGAATCCCGCAATAGCACCCAGCCGTTACGCTCAACGGTGCTCCGCCGACCGCAAAGCAGCCGGGCGGCATAGGTGAGTTAAGCGTTTTAAACGAATAAAGGTCGTGGTATCGGGTTCTTAAGCCTGATATCACGACCTTTATCCGTTTAAAACTTTTTATAGATTATTTATCCCTCATTCGGGAAACTCAGCTTATCAGCCTGAATTATCACCCGGTTATTTGGAACAAATTTTGTAGATGGCTGTTTTGTGCAAAAAAAAAATTATTTTAGTATACTTAAATTACTAACACTCTATCTATTAATGGGAGAATAGTGAGATTATTGGATCAAGCGATTTGTCTTATTGAGGAAGGAATTTTATATTTAGAATAGACTTATTTTACTTCTTAATGAAACGGATAAACGCTGTTCGCGTTATAGAAAAGCTACAGTAAACAGCCTGTATCTTTTCGCAATATTGTACCTGGTTTACATAGGTTTTACTCTTTCCAACAAGCTGTCTATGAAACATTTCTTCTTGCTTTGTTTTTTTGTACTAACCAGTGTACAGACTGCCTGGTCACAGACAAATCTTACCGGCCTGATTACTGACGAAAAAGACCAGCCACTGGCTGGTGTAACAATCATTGTTCGGGGTACGAACACAGGCACTATTACGCAGGGCGATGGGCGATTTTCGTTGTTGACAACCGAATCGTTACCATTCACCATCACCGTCTCGTTTATCGGTTATAGGCGTCAGGAGGTGACCGTTCGGGGCAACAACTTCCGGAACATAGCCGTCAAAATGACTGAGGAAGCCATCCTGACCGACGAAGTGGTTGTATCGGCCAGTCGTGTACCCGAAGACATCCGTAAGGCGGCTGTAACGGTCGAAAAACTTGGCGCACGGCAGTTTCAGCAGTCACCGGCAACCAGCCCATTCGACGCGCTCCAGAACGTTAAAGGCGTTGATTTGCTCACCCAAAGCCTCACCTTCAAATCGGTCAATCTGCGTGGTTTCGGCGCGAATAACAACAACCGATTCCTACAACTAACGGATGGAATGGACAACCGGTCGCCGGGTTTGGGGTTTGGTTTTGGGAACGTAGCGGGCGTATCCGATCTGGACGTTGAAAGCATTGAACTGATTCCCGGAGCATCGTCGGCGCTCTATGGCCCGGATGCCTTGCAGGGTCTGATGCTAACAACCAGCAAGAACCCGTTCACGTATCAGGGGCTAAGTGCTCAGATAAAAGCAGGCGTCAATAACGTCGGAAAATCGGGTTTTGGGCCAAAAGGGTATGGTGACTTCGCCATTCGTTACGCGAAACAATTGGGAACTCGGTTCGCATTTAAGGTCAATTTTCAGCGGTTGAGCGGTACCGACTTCATTGCCGATGATTACAGTGACCGGTCGACCCGCGCCCGTGCCAATTTCTTTACCACCGACCCCAATCAGGGCGGCATTGCGACCGGCATTGGCTACGTTCGGAACAATGACCCGAATACAAATTTCCAGTATGACGGTGTAAACATATACGGCGACGACATCAACGCGGGCGGGGCCTTCACCTTTCCGAGAGACTACAAGAACGCCCTGTTGCAGAATAAGTTAGTGAGTCGCACGGGCTACACGGAACTGGACGTTCTGGGCAACAACGGTAAAGTGTTTAATAACCGCGCCAACGTATCGCTGCACTATAAACTACCGGGCAACATCGAGGCATCGCTGGGCTGGTATTATGGCAACGGCAATTTCATCCGTACAGCCGGTTTTCGTGAATATTTCCCTGATTATCAACGACATCAGATCAAAGCTGAACTGCGGGGCGACAGCTTCTTCCTGCGAGCTTATACTACCCAGCAAAACGCTGAAGGCTGGAATATTGGTCAGACAGCCACAGCTATTAATAACGCATGGAAACCACTAACACTTTGGGCCGATGAGTTTGGGCAGGCATATGTAGAGAACAAAGTTAGTATTAACGAAGCCCGCGCCACCGCCGACCGGGGTCGATACGCGCCCGGTTCTGCTCAATTCAACGCTGTGCGGGATGCTTACGCCAATACGTTAAACACCAATTTTATACCCGGCTCCACCACAGCAAGGGGGACGCGATTCCGCGATAATTCGTCGATGTGGCATTATGAGGGCATGTACAATTTTACAAAGTTGCTGGGCAATGTAGCCGAGGTTATTGCAGGCGGCAGCATCCGTTACTACGGCCTCAATACAGGCGGTACAGCCATTACGTTGAAAGCCGATGGCTCAGAATACACCATCAACGAGTACGGAGCTTACGTACAGGCAGCCAAAGATCTGAGAATTGGAACAGTTGCAACAATAAAACCGACGGTCGCTCTTCGCTACGATAAGAACCAGTATTTCAAAGGTGGGTTCACACCGCGTGCGTCGGCGGTGGTCAGCATTGGGCCTCACAACTTTCGCGGATCGTGGCAATCAGCCTTCCGAAACCCTTCACCAGGGCAGTTGTTTGCCGTTCCGGCGGCTGGCAGAGGGGGTGATGTGGGTGGGTCTCAGCTTGCGGCAGAATCGGCAGGGCTGTTCACCAATCCAGCGTACTTAGACAGTGATGCAAAAGATTTCACTGCCGGAAGTTTGACCGAAGCCCAGCTACGTGGCCGGGCATATAACCCCGCTAATTTCACGACGGAGAAAATCAAGACATGGGAAGTAGGCTATAAAACGCTGATTCAGAACAAGCTGTACGTCGATGCGTTTTATTTCCACAGCAAGTACACCGATTTTATTGCAGCCCAGAGTTTTTACCAGCCAAACACTGGTCAGACTGCTGATTTTACGACCAATGCTTACCGGACGCTGCAAATCAACTTTAATAACTTTAACGAGATTTACGTGAATGGCTGGGGTTTGGGCGTCGAATACGGGCTGGGCAGGGGCTTCACGGTAAGCGGAAATTATGCCCGCCAGGTGGGTACGGTTACGCTCCGCGATGCTCGGGGCAATGTCGTTAAAGACAACGCCGGGGCAGATATTATCAAACGCCGGATGAGCAACCCCGAGGTGTCGCAGAGAGGCCGTAACTTCTTTATCTCGCCCGAAAACCGCTATAACATCACCCTGAGCAACGCCCGCCTGACCGACCGGCTCGGTGCCACAATCACCTACCGCTGGACCGACAAAATGTGGGTTGAGCAGGGCACTACAGCGGGTGATGTCTGGCTCCCTTCCTGGACGAGTTTAGACGCACAGGTATCGTATAAAGTCCCGACCTACAAGGCGGTGGTAAAGCTGGGCGGCACGAACATTCTCAATAAATACTATTCTCAGGGTTACGGTCTGGCACGTATTGGCGGTTTATATTATGTAAGCATCACGTTCGATGATTTGCTGCGATAATCGTAAAGAGCTATCAATAAAACGGCCCCGTTCATTGCTGAGCGGGGCCGTTTTGTATTCAATACGTGCTTAGTTTACACCGTCGCCTTCTTTTTGCTACGGGCAAACTGTTCGCGCGATTCGGTAATCGTTTCGAGTTCCTCTTTCGAGCCAACGATGGCGCTTTGGTAACGACGCAGACCCGTACCGGCCGGAATCAGGTGACCCACGATAACGTTCTCTTTCAGGCCGTCGAGTATGTCGCGCTTACCCCGAATCGAGGCTTCGCTCAACACTTTCGTCGTTTCCTGGAAAGAAGCCGCCGAGATAAAGCTATCCGTACCCAGCGACGACTGCGTGATTCCCATCAGCGTAGGCTGCGAAACGGCGGCCATAGCATCGCGAACGGTCACAAGGGCCATATCACGGCGTTTCAGGCTGGAGTTCTCGTCGCGTAGCTGACGGCTCGTCACAATCATACCCGGTTTGAAGTTCACCGAATCACCAGCGTCCATAACGACTTTGGCATCCAGCACTTTATCGTTCTCCTCACGGAAAGACCATTTGTCCACAACCTGACCTTCGAGGAAATTTGTATCGCCGGAGTCAATGATCTCAACTTTCTGCATCATCTGCCGCACGATGGCTTCGATGTGTTTATCGTTGATTTTCACCCCCTGCAAACGGTAAACTTCCTGAATTTCATTCACCAGATACTCCTGAACGGCAGTTGGCCCTTTAATAGCCAGAATATCGCTCGGCGTAATGGCACCGTCAGACAATGGCGCACCAGCCCGCACGAAGTCGTTATCCTGAACAAGGATAAATTTCGACAGCGGGACAAGGTACTTCTTCTTCGTACCGTCTTTCGACTCGATGAAGATTTCGCGGTTACCCCGTTTGATTGCGCCGTATGTAACAACGCCATCAATTTCGCTCACTACAGCCGGATTCGACGGGTTACGAGCTTCAAACAACTCTGTCACCCGTGGCAGACCACCCGTAATGTCACGTGTTTTACCCACGTTACGCGGAATCTTCGCCAACGGTTGACCGGCACTGATTTTCTGCCCTTCCTTCACGACTAAACGCGAGCCAACCGGCAGGTTATACATTTTCTGCAATGGACCACCGTCATTGTCAGGCAAGTGCAACGTCAGTGTTGTTGTGCCCTGTACAATAATGGATGGGTTTTTCGCTTTATCACGGGTTTCAATGATAACCTTCTCCTGGAAGCCTGTTTGCTCATCGAATTCCTCACGATAGGTGATACCATCTTCAATGGCATCGAAGCTCAGCGTACCGGTTAATTCCGACAGAATAACGGCGTTGTACGGATCCCAGGCGCAGATATCATCGCCTTTTTTCACCATATCGCCGTCTTTCACACGCAGGAATGCACCATACGGTACGTTGTTGCTGATAAGCACCAGATTACGGTCGTTCGGGTTTACAATCCGAACTTCACCGGAGCGGCCCATCACGATTGTCTGCGGATTACCTTCGGCATCCACCGATTGCACCGTCCGCATTTCTTCAAGCTCAACCAAACCATCAAACTTGGCTTTAATCGACGCATCGACAGCAATGTTAGAGGCCGTACCACCTACGTGGAATGTACGAAGAGTTAACTGCGTACCCGGCTCACCAATTGACTGCGAGGCAATTACGCCTACTGCTTCACCAATATCAACCATGCGGCCTGATGCCAGGTTGCGGCCATAACACTTGGCGCAAACACCCTGGCGCGATTCACATGTGAGCACCGACCGGATTTCAACCGTTTCGATACTCGTTTCGTCGATATGAGCGGCAACTTCTTCCGTTACTACTTCGCCCGAAGCGACAATCAATACAGGTTTACCATCCGCATCTTTCAACAACGGATCGTAGATATCGTGCACCGTTGTCCGGCCCAAAATACGCTCCGACAGTGGCTCAACGATGTCTTCGTTATCTTTCAACGCCGATACCTGTAGACCACGCAACGTACCGCAATCATCTTCGCTGATGATTACATCCTGCGCTACGTCATGTAAACGACGGGTCAGGTAACCTGCATCGGCTGTTTTCAGAGCCGTATCGGCCAAACCTTTCCGGGCACCGTGCGTCGAGATGAAGTATTCCAATACGTCGAGACCTTCTTTGAAGTTCGACAGAATCGGATTTTCGATAATCTCACCAACTGATCCCTGCAGGTTTTTCTGCGGCTTGGCCATCAGCCCCCGCATACCACCTAACTGGCGAATCTGCTCCCGCGAACCACGCGCTCCCGAGTGCATCATCATGTAAATCGAGTTAAAACCACCCTGATCGGCTTCGAGTTGCTTCATCAGCGTCTCAGTCAAACGGGAGTTTACGCGGGTCCAGATGTCAATAACCTGGTTATAGCGTTCGTTCTCCGTAATCAGACCCATCAGGTAGTTATCCCAAACAGCCTGCACTTCGGCTTTAGCTTCATCGACAAGGCCCTGTTTTGCTTCAGGAATCATGACGTCGCTCAAACCGATAGACAAGCCACCTCTAAACGCCATCTGGAACCCAAGTTCTTTGATTTCGTCAAGGAATTGTGCCGTCCGGGCACCGCCCGAAATTTTGAAGATAAGCGCAATAATCTGTTGCAGCTTTTTCTTCGTCAGCAATTCATTGATAAAGCCAACTTCCTCAGGAACAGCCTGATTGAAGAGTAACCGGCCCGCTACCGTATCAATTACTTTGACGACCAGATTACCGTTCTCATCTCGGACTTTTACCCGGCATTTGATATTGGCGTGCTTGGAGACTTTACCTTCATTGATACCGATAATTACTTCTTCGGTACCGTAGAAAGTCATGCCTTCGCCTATAATCGGGTACTCAGGAATACTTTTACGACCTTTAGTCACGTAGTATAGGCCCAGTACCATGTCCTGCGAAGGAACCGTAATTGGCGCACCATTGGCAGGGTTCAGGATGTTGTGCGATGCCAGCATCAATAACGAGGCTTCGAGCACGGCTTCCTGACCTAACGGTACGTGAACGGCCATTTGGTCGCCGTCAAAGTCAGCGTTAAAGGCAGTACAAACGAGTGGGTGCAACTGAATCGCTTTACCTTCGATCAGTTTCGGCTGGAATGCCTGGATACCCAGACGGTGCAATGTTGGGGCACGGTTCAACAGAACGGGGTGACCTTTCAGTACGTTTTCCAGAATATCCCAGATAACCGGATCTTTGCGATCAACGATCTTCTTGGCCGATTTCACCGTTTTCACGATGCCACGCTCAATCAGTTTGCGAATAACAAACGGCTTGAATAATTCAGCCGCCATGTCTTTCGGCAGACCGCACTCGTGCAGTTTCAATTCAGGACCAACCACAATAACCGAACGACCAGAATAGTCGACCCGCTTACCGAGCAGGTTTTGCCGGAAACGCCCCTGCTTGCCTTTCAGCATGTCGGACAACGATTTCAACGCCCGGTTACCTTCCGAACGGACAGCGTTTACCTTCCGCGAGTTATCAAACAGCGAATCGACAGCTTCCTGTAACATCCGCTTTTCATTGCGGAGAATTACTTCAGGTGCTTTAATTTCGATAAGCCGCTTCAGTCGGTTGTTACGAATGATAACCCGACGATACAAATCGTTCAGGTCAGACGTAGCAAACCGACCACCATCGAGAGGGACGAGTGGCCGCAGTTCGGGTGGGATCACCGGCACCATCTTGATTATCATCCACTCAGGACGGTTCTCAATACGGCCATTGGCTTCCCGGAATGCTTCAACTACTTTCAGCCGTTTGAGGGCTTCGGCTTTGCGTTGCTGCGACGTATCAGTGGCAGCCGCATGACGCAGTGAGTACGATAATTCATCTAACTCCACACGCGACAATAGCATTTCCAACGACTCGGCCCCCATCTTGGCGATGAATTTATTAGGGTCCTTATCGTCGAGGTGCTGGTTGTTACCCGGCAGTTTATCAATAATGTCCAGATACTCGTCTTCCGTCAGAAAATCGAGTTGGTTGATACCGTCTTCGGCCTTTACACCAGGCTGAACAACAATATACCGTTCATAATAAATGATCTGGTCGAGCTTTTTGGTCGATAGACCGAGCAGATAACCGATTTTGTTGGGCAGGCTGCGGAAGTACCAGATATGCGCAACGGGCACCACCAGTTCGATGTGGCCCATACGCTCCCGGCGAACCTTCTTCTCGGTCACTTCAACCCCACAACGGTCACAAATAATGCCTTTGTAGCGAATTCGTTTGTATTTACCGCAATGACATTCCCAGTCTTTCACCGGTCCGAAAATGCGCTCGCAGAACAAGCCTCCCATTTCGGGCTTATAAGTCCGGTAATTAATCGTCTCCGGCTGTGTCACCTCGCCGTAGGAACTCTCCAAAATAGACTCCGGCGATGCCAGGCTGATCGTCACGCTGGCAAAGTCGCTGTTGAGTTTTTTGTTCTTTTTGAACGACATTGGTTGGAGATTATATGTTAAAAGGAAAAAAGGAGGAGGGAGGAGAGGGAGGAAGGAAAAGAGGGTTAGGTTTTCCCTGTCCTCCTTTCTCCCTATCCTCCCTTCTCCTACTCTAACGTAATTTCAAGTGCCAGACCACGTAATTCGTGGACAAGTACGTTAAACGACTCAGGAATGTTTGGCTTCGGCATGTTTTCACCTTTAACGATAGCTTCGTATGCCTTCGCACGACCCACTACGTCATCGGATTTTACAGTTAAAATTTCCTGAAGGATATTCGACGCCCCAAAGGCTTCTAATGCCCACACTTCCATTTCGCCAAACCGCTGGCCACCGAACTGTGCTTTACCACCCAGCGGTTGCTGCGTAATGAGCGAATACGGTCCGATAGAACGAGCGTGCATCTTATCGTCAACTAAGTGACCGAGTTTGAGCATGTAAATAATACCGACCGTTACGGGCTGGTCAAAGCGGTCACCCGTTAAGCCATTGTAGAGATACGTCCGGCCAAACGATGGCAAACCAGCCTCGTTCAACTCATCAACTACCTGCTGCTCCGTCGCTCCGTCGAAAATCGGCGTTGCATACTTACGGTCTAATTTCTGACCGGCCCAGGCTAATACGGTTTCGTAAATCTGACCGAGGTTCATCCGGGATGGTACGCCAAGCGGGTTCAACACGATGTCAACCTTCGTTCCATCTTCGAGGAACGGCATGTCTTCATCGCGCACAATCCGGGCAACAACCCCTTTGTTACCGTGCCGACCAGCCATTTTATCACCCACCTTCAGCTTACGCTTCTTGGCGATATAAACTTTAGCTAATTTCACAATACCAGCGGGCAATTCGTCGCCTACTTCGAGTGTAAACCGTTCGCGTTTGAAACGACCCGTAATTTCACTACGACGGTTGTTATAGCTTTTGACTAACGAAATAACCATCAAGTTCAATTTCTCATCGTCCGTCCAGCTATCGAGATTCATGTCTGCCAGCAGGTTGGCTTCTTCCGGTACAGCGTAGCTGCTCTCATCGCGGTATGCGTTTCGATCCGGGAAGAGGTTTTCCATGACGTTTTTTCGGCTGAATTTCACGCCTTTGCTCACAATCTCGTCGCCGAATTTGTGTTTAACGCCAGCACTGGTTTTGCCGTCCAGCAGCCCAACTAACTTCTCGATCATCCGCGCACGGAAATCGTTCAGTTCACGGCCATACTTCTTCATCAGGGCTTTCACCTCATCCTTGTGCTTACCCCGGTCTTCTTTGGCCGGACGTGCAAACAGCTTGGTGTCAATTACGATGCCTTTCAACGATGGCGGTGCTTTCTTGGACGCATCTTTCACGTCACCAGCTTTATCGCCGAAGATGGCACGAAGAAGTTTTTCTTCCGGTGTTGGATCGCTTTCGCCCTTTGGCGTAATCTTTCCAATCAGAATATCACCCTCTTTCACCTCTGTACCAACGCGAACAATACCGTTCTCGTCGAGGTTACGAACCGTCTCTTCCGATACGTTCGGAATTTCGGAGGTTAATTCCTCCTCGCCCCGCTTCGTATCACGTACTTCCAGTTCAAACTCTTCAATGTGAATCGAGGTGAAAATATCTTCGCGCACAACGCGCTCCGAAATCACGATAGCATCCTCGAAGTTATACCCCTGCCATGGCATGAAAGCAACTTTCATGTTCCGGCCAAGAGCCAGTTCACCCGCCTGTGTGGCATAGCCTTCGCACAATACATCCCCTTTTTTCACTTTCTGGCCTTTCAGCACAGTCGGCTTAATGTTGATGCATGTATCCTGATTAGTCCGGCGGAATTTGATAAGGTTATACGTTTTCCGATCTTCATCAAACGTAACAGCCAGCGTATCATCATCGAGATTATACCGAACGATGATTTTGGTTGAATCAACGAATTCAATTACACCATCAGCTTCGGCGATAACCAGCGTCCGCGAATCAACAGCAACGCGGCCTTCCAGACCCGTACCCACAATTGGGGCCTCAGGACGGAGCAACGGTACTGCCTGACGCTGCATGTTCGAACCCATCAGGGCACGGTTGGCATCGTCGTGTTCGAGGAACGGAATCATGGAAGCAGCCACCGACACAATTTGGTTGGGGGCAATGTCCATGAACGTTACGTTCGCTGGCTCAGCTATCGGGAAGTCGCCTTCAAAGCGGGCTTTCAGACGGTCAACCGTGAAGTTGCCCTTCTTATCAATACCCGCATTTGCCTGCGCGATGTAGTGCGTATCTTCTTCTTCAGCCGTCAAATACATCACCGGCTTATCCATCGCCACCTTCCCGTTTTCAATAATCCGGTAGGGAGTTTCGATAAAGCCCATGCTGTTGATTTTAGCATAGACGCACAATGACGAAATCAAACCGATGTTCGGACCCTCCGGCGTTTCGATGGTACACAAACGACCATAGTGCGTATAGTGTACGTCACGAACCTCAAAACCAGCCCGCTCGCGCGACAGACCGCCCGGTCCCAGCGCCGACATACGACGCTTGTGCGTCACCTCGGCCAGTGGGTTGGTTTGGTCCATGAACTGCGACAACTGGTTCGTACCGAAGAACGAGTTAATAACCGACGACAATGTCCGGGCGTTAATCAGGTCAACGGGTTTAAAATCTTCGTTGTCCCGTACGTTCATCCGTTCCTTAATCGTCCGCGCCATCCGGGCCAGACCGACACCGAATTGGGCATATAACTGCTCACCGACCGTCCGAACGCGTCGGTTGCTCAGGTGGTCAATATCATCGACAACGGCTTTCGAGTTAATCAGACCAATCAGGTACTTCACGATGCAGACAATGTCTTCCGTGGTCAATACCTTCATTTCTGACGAAATGTCAAGTTGAAGTTTTTTATTAATCCGATAACGGCCTACGTCACCGAGATCATACCGTTTATCCGAGAAGAACAAACTCTGAATAATCTCACGAGCTGTTTGTTCATCGGGTGCATCGGCATTCCGAAGCTGCCGGTAGATTTGTTCCACAGCCTCTTTCTCAGAGTTGGAACTATCTTTTTGCAACGTATTATAAATGATGTTGTAATCGGCCATGTTCATGTCTTCCTTATGCAGGATGACCGATTTCTGGCCTGATTCCGTGATAACATCGATGTCGTCTGCCGTTACAGCCGAGTCGCGCTCCAGGAGCACCTCATTGCGGCTGATCGACACTACCTCGCCCGTATCCTCATCCACAAAATCCTCCGTCCACGTGCGCAATACCCGAGCGGCTAACCGACGGCCAATGGCCTTTTTCAAGTTGGCAGGCGTTGCCGGAACTTCTTCCGACAGACCGAACAGATCCAGGATATCTTTATCTGAACCGAAACCAATGGCACGTAACAGCGTAGTAACCGGGAATTTCTTCTTCCGGTCGATATACGCGTACATGACATTATTAACGTCGGTTGAGAATTCAATCCAGGAACCTTTGAAAGGAATAATCCGGGCCGAATAAAGTTTGGTACCGTTAGTGTGCTTGCTCATAGAGAAGAACACGCCCGGCGAACGGTGCAATTGTGAAACAATCACTCGCTCTGCTCCGTTAATGACAAACGAGCCTTTCTCGGTCATGTACGGAATATTACCCAAAAATACTTCCTGCTCAATCGTTTCAAAGTCCTCGTTATCAGGATCGTTGTTAGAAAGACGTAGTTTGGCTTTCAGCGGCACCGAATACGTTAATCCCCGGTCGATGGACTCGTCAACCGAATATTTCGGAGGATCCACTAAGTAGTCGATAAACTCCAGCTTGAAATTCTCGCGGGAATCGGAGATAGGGAAATTTTCCTGAAACACTTTGAACAGACCTTCTTCCGATCGTTGGTTGGAGGGGGTGTCAAGCTGGAAAAAATCTTTGAAGGATTTTACTTGAATATCCAAAAAGTCTGGATACCCAATAACTGGCTGAATCGTCGCAAAATTTTTGCGCGTACTGATTTTCGCGTTTGTCGCCAAGATTGTGCTTCGTTTAGTTGCGTAACCGATTCTCAATGAGTGCGTTGCGAAGATTTGCCACGGCACTCGAACTAAGCGGCTATTTAGACCCCGGGTGTCACCCAACCCAAGGGGCGTAAATAGGGAACATAAGGCAATAAAAATAAGTTTGTCTTTTGCAAGTGCGTTAGACAAAAAGTCTCCAAACAGGAAAAGACCAGACGATGGTCTGGCCTCCCCTGCCTGGAGCGATATGCGAGAGGGCTATCTGCTTACTTAACTTCTACTTCAGCACCAGCTTCTTCAAGTTGCTTACGCAGACCTTCAGCCTCATCTTTGCTAACACCTTCTTTAACAGCCTTAGGGGCGGTGTCAACTAATTCTTTAGCTTCTTTCAGGCCCAGACCTGTCAGGTCTTTTACCAGTTTCACGACAGCGAGTTTAGCGGCACCAGCCGACTTCAGAACGACGTCGAACGACGTTTTCTCAGCTACAGCTGGAGCGGCATCACCTGCGCCTGCACCACCACCTGCTACCATTACGGGAGCGGCAGCAGCCGGTTCGATACCATACTCATCCTTCAGGATCGTAGCCAGTTCGTTAACTTCTTTAACTGTCAGGCTTACAAGCTGCTCCGCGAACGCTTTCAAATCTGCCATTGTAGTATTTCTTTTATTTGGTTGTGATACAATTAGTTAGAACATAAGCAAAAAGCCTATGCTTTTTATCGGAAACGCAGGTTTGCACCCGCGTCACAGCTACGCTGCTTCTGTTTCCTCGCGCTCCGACAGCGTTTTAAGGATACCGGCCAGTTTGTTACCACCACTCTGCAACGCCGAGATGACGTTTTTAGCAGGTGATTGCAACAGACCGATGATTTCGCCAATCAACTCTTCTTTGCTCTTCAGTGCGATGAGCATATCGAGTTGGTCAGCACCAATAAACAGGCTACTATCAATAGACGCAGCTTTGAGTTTCAGTTTGTCGTTCGTTCTACGGAACTCCTTGATAAGCTTAGCAGGTGCTTTGCCATTTTCAGGGTGAAACATCACCGCTGACTGACCATGTAACACTGCATCGTTGAACGGCGTATAATCCGTATCGAGCGGTTCGAGTGCTTTTTTGATGAAGCTATTCTTCACCACTCTGTACTCAATACCCCGATCAAAACACATCCGACGGAGGTTGTTGGTTTCAGCAACCGTCATGCCATTGGCTTCCGTGATGTAGAAGAAGGGAGTCGACTGGAACTTTCCAGTTAATTCCTCAATCATTGCTCCTTTTTCGTCGCGCTTCATGGCTTAAATTCCGGCTACTGTGCCTTTATCAATCGTTACTCCCGGACTCATCGTGCTCGACAGGTTAATAGTTTTCACATAGGTGCCCTTAGCCGATGAAGGCTTCAAACGCATCAATGTGGCCATAATTTCCTGCGCGTTTTCGGCCAGTTTTTCTGGCGTAAACGATACTTTACCAATACTGGTGTGAATGATGCCGGTTTTATCAACTTTAAAGTCGATTTTACCTGCTTTCACCTCACGAACGGCCTTCGCTACATCGGGCGTTACTGTACCCGATTTAGGATTTGGCATCAAACCACGCGGACCGAGTACTTTACCCAGACGACCAACTTTAGCCATCACGTTCGGCATCGTGATAATCACGTCAATGTCCGTCCAGCCTTGCTCAATCTTCTGAATATAATCATCCAGGCCCACGAAATCAGCACCGGCCTCTTTCGCTTCGTTCTCTTTGTCCGGGGTGCAAAGCACCAGAACGCGAACCGTTTTGCCCGTACCATGCGGCAACGTAGCAACGCCACGAACCATTTGGTCGGCCTTACGCGGGTCGACACCCAACCGAACGTCAATATCCACGGACGCATCGAACTTAGTAAACGAAATTTCCTTCAGAATTTCAGCCGCCTGTTGAAGCGAATACTCTTTAGAAGCATCGTATTTCGATTGAGCGTCCTTTTGTTTTTTGGTTAACTTAGCCATTTGTGTATTTGCTTCGGCAAGTCTATTAGTTCTCGAAGGGCGCTGTGCCCGTCACCGTAATTCCCATACTGCGGGCCGTACCGGCCACCTGCTTCATTGCTGACTCCACCGTAAAAGCGTTCAAATCAGGCATTTTCGTTTCTGCGATAGTCCGAATTTGATCCCACGATACCGAGCCAACCTTGTTGCGGTTTGGTTGAGCAGAGCCACCTTTCAGCTTAGCTGCTTCCAATAGCAGAATTGGTGCCGGCGGAGTTTTGATGACGAAATCAAAGGATTTATCCTTATAGTACGTAATCAAAACCGGCAGCACCGTACCCACTTTATCCTGCGTCCGGCCATTAAACTGCTTACAGAATTCCATGATATTTAAACCCTTGGAACCCAGTGCCGGACCAATCGGAGGTGAGGGGTTGGCTTGCCCGCCTTTGACTTGCAGCTTTACATAGCCACCTACTTCTTTTGCCATTGTGGTAATTGAGTTACGATTTACCCCTACGTCCTACGGCGGTCAGTCACATGACCATTCCGTATTTCTTCATTGTAAACCAACTTGTTTTGGTCGTTTATTCTCTGAGGGAAGCATAGAACGTCCGACCACGGACAATTGACTCTACGATCAATTCTCCTTTTCTACTTGCGCGTAACTGAGTTCTACCGGAGTATTCCGGCCAAATATTTTAACAACGACGTTCAATTTCTTACGGTCGTCGAATACTTCTTCTACGGTACCAATGAAACCGCCAAACGGCCCATCAACTACTTTAACAGACTCACCTTTGATATAAGCGACGGTTGGCGCGGCAACTTCCTGCGTTTCTTCGTCTACTCTACCCAGAATCCGGTTCACCTCAGCCTGACGTAGCGGCACAGGCTTTTTTGATGTAGTTCCAACCTGCGAGTTTCCTAAAAAACCCAGTACACCCGGCATGTTCAGAATCATATCGAGTGCCCGATTATTGGTTAAATCGGCCGAGATCAGGATGTAGCCTGGAAAAAAGGATTTCTCTCTGACACGCTTCTTACCGTTGCGCATCTCGTACACCTTTTCTGCCGGAATTAATACCTGGGGAATAACTTCATCCAGTTTTTGGCGGATAATGTCATTATCGAGATACGACTTGATTTTTTTCTCCTGACCCGACACTGCCCGAATGACGTAC
This sequence comes from Spirosoma sp., assembly GCA_031425355.1. Taxonomy (GTDB): domain Bacteria; phylum Bacteroidota; class Bacteroidia; order Cytophagales; family Spirosomataceae; genus Spirosoma. The sequence continues at coordinate 19,873 of JANPJE010000081.1, forward strand.
CAATGGATACCGGCAGGTATCTTAGATTCTTCAACAGCCGGTTTCTTAAGTTTCTTTATATCACTGGGCATGGCCTATCAGTTAATGACACCAACAAACAAATCTGTTTTCGTTTATTCGTTGATCGCCTGTTATAATCAGAACGACTGATAAAACGCATTCAGTCCGTTCTCAAATACTACATCAATTAGTCCGACTAATAGCGCAAAAATCAGCGATGCTACCAGTACCAGCATTGAACTGGATTGCAGATCGCTGAATTTAGGCCAAGTCACGTTGTGCTGAACTTCCTCCCAGGAGGCTTTCAGAAACGAGATAAACTTGTCCATTGTAAAGTAAGGGATTGGCACGGGTGGAGAGATTCGAACTCCCATCAACGGTTTTGGAGACCGCTATTCTACCCTTGAACTACACCCGTTTGTTAATATTGCAAAAAAAGCCCGAGTCGGCGTGCCCCGAAACGGACTGCAAAAGTACGAATTAAATTTAAAAAACAAGTGCATTCCCGTTAAGAAATGCACTTGTCCCTAAATTATCAGCTTAATCAAGAATTTCCGTTACCTGACCGGCTCCTACGGTACGGCCACCTTCGCGAATAGCGAAACGCAAACCTTTTTCCATAGCAATTTTATTGATCAACGATACATCAATCGTGATGTTATCGCCTGGCATTACCATCTCAACATTAGCAGGCAGCGTAATTTCGCCCGTTACGTCGGTGGTGCGGAAATAGAACTGAGGACGGTACTTGTTAAAGAATGGCGTGTGACGGCCACCTTCTTCTTTCGAAAGTACATAGATCTCAGCTTTGAATTTCGCGTGTGGCGTTACTGAACCTGGCTTGCAGATTACCATACCACGACGGATATCGGTTTTCTCAATACCACGGAGCAACAAACCTACGTTGTCACCGGCTTCGCCACGGTCCAGAATTTTCCGGAACATTTCAACGCCTGTTACAACTGATTTCAGGTTTTCAGCACCCATACCCAGAATTTCGACTTGCTCACCTGAGTTGATGATACCACGCTCGATACGACCCGTTGCTACCGTACCACGACCCGTGATCGAGAACACGTCCTCAACCGGCATCAGGAATGGCAATTCGGTCATACGGGGAGGTAGTGGAATGAAATCATCTACGCTCTGCATTAATTGTTCAATCGAAGGAACCCATTTGGCATCGCCGTTCAGGCCACCTAAAGCTGAACCTTGAATAACCGGGATGTTGTCACCGTCAAAGTTGTAGAAACTCAGCAATTCGCGAATTTCCATCTCAACGAGTTCGAGCAACTCGGGATCATCAACCATGTCCACTTTGTTCATGAACACAACAAGCTGAGGCACACCTACCTGACGAGCGAGCAGGATGTGCTCACGCGTTTGTGGCATTGGACCATCCGTTGCTGCTACCACAAGGATAGCACCGTCCATCTGGGCAGCACCAGTAACCATGTTTTTCACATAGTCGGCGTGACCTGGGCAGTCAACGTGCGCGTAGTGGCGATTTACCGTTGAGTACTCAACGTGCGATGTATTGATGGTGATACCGCGCTCTTTTTCTTCCGGAGCGTTGTCAATCGAGGAAAAATCCCGAATGGCAGCCAGACCCTTTCCGGCCAGCACTTTCGTAATGGCAGCCGTCAGCGTCGTTTTACCGTGGTCAACGTGACCAATCGTACCGATGTTTACGTGCGGTTTCGAGCGGTCAAAATTCTCTTTTGCCATGTTTTTAAAACGCTATTGTGAACTGTTGTTTGTTATTGGATGAACTCGCTAAACGTATATCAAACCCAGCGAAATCATCCCGTTGAAGGCTGATGCCATTGGGCTTGAGACCGCACGGGCGTTGGGCGACCGAAACCGCACCATAAAAAGAACTTCTTCACGAAGTTCGGAGCCATTATGGGGATTCGAACCCCGGACCTTCCCGCCTTGACGGGATGCTCTACCATTGAGCTACTAAGACTATCACTCTGAGCCGTTACGGGGATTTGAACCCCGGACCTCTTCCTTACCAAGGAAGTGCTCTACCACTGAGCTATAACGGCTTACTTTAAAGTCATTCAGTTTTAGGGTTGTAAAATTGTTTCGCTTTCAAAGAAACTTTACAACTTCTTTCTGTTGAGCGGAAGACGGGTCTCGAACCCGCAACCTATAGCTTGGAAGGCTATCGCTCTACCAATTGAGCTACTTCCGCAAAAAAGAAGTTATACAGTTGCAGAGTTTTGCAGTTGTAAAGTTTCTGTGAGTACATCAACCTTACAACTTTATAACTATAAAACTTTATAACTTCTTTCAGTGGGGAGTGGAGGATTCGAACCTCCGAAGGCGTACACCAGCAGATTTACAGTCTGATCCATTTGGCCACTCTGGAAACTCCCCAAAAAACACTATTAAAGAACGATTTACCACCCCGTTTCCGGTTTGGAGTTGCAAAATTACACGTTTTTGCGGTGTTGTCAACAGAAGCTATAAAAATAATTTAGAGAACCCGGAAGTTACCGTACCAAGCGGGTTAATTGCTGCCCATCAGGATACACCATCTCGGTGATGCGCCACCGACCAGCTATTTGCTGCAAATCAACTTTAATTTCTTCAGGTTTAGACTTATTTTCAAACGTTACGTACACAATTGCTCTTGAACCACCAACAACCGCTGGCAATACCCAAGTTTTTTTTATACCCGCATCTGCCGCGTTAAAAAGCAAATTTATTTTCGATCTGTTTATTTTCCCCGGCGACTTTTGGGCATCATTCCACAGAAGGTCGGCGGTAGGTTTTGCGAAAAACTGATCGATTAAAGCCCGGTCTTTTGATTCTCGCATTGGGTTCTCTTTTTTGTTATGCTCAAAGTACAAGGCTCGCACCAAACGGTCAGCCGCTGACCGGGGTGTTTCAGGGCCGGGGCGTTTGGCCAGTAAAGTGACACTATCCTCAGTTATTATCGCCTTTGTTTCAGTTTCCTGTTTTGGTTTAGTCTGACAGGATAAAACCATGAGAAACTCCACAGTTAAGATTAAGAACGTTTTCATGAAAGGTCAGTTTAGAGAATAGACTAACAAAATTCCACCACAGAGGCACAGGGCACACAAAGCTATAAATTGTTTAATCAACAATTTATAGCTTTGTGTG
>JANPJE010000082.1:0-4759 GCA_031425355.1 Spirosoma sp.
AATTCGTTGACCGCAATAAACGCGTTGTTAGCCCGCGCATTCAGCACGTAACCCGCTGTCGCCGAACCCTCTACACGACCTTTGGGAGCCAGCAATTCACCATACCGAAGTTTCTGAAAGGGACCATCGAAACTATCCAGCACCCGGTCGAACTGGACACCCATCTGGTAGGCCAATGTCCAGCCAGCAGCATCGTACGGACGTACCGGCGGACCACCCGGATACTGAAAATCGTTGGGATGATCCTGCGGTTCAAACATGTCCAGTACGTGTGGCCGGAACGACTGATCGGTTTTCACGACGTACGAACCAGCCGGGTACTTTTTACCGGCCACCGTGAAATCGGCGGTGGCCTGCTGAATCTGAATACCCGTTTTTATCAGTGCATTCAAAAATTTAACCGCTGTTGAGAAGTCGGGCTGGCTGGCCGGAATAATGAACCCACGCGGATCACGCAGGACGGGCGCCTTCATAATCGAGTCATAATACTTAACCGGCAATCCCCCACCCCTTGGCAGCAGTCCGTACTGGTCGGGCGTGGTGGCAGGTGCTGTACCGGGCGTAACTTTCTTTTGATCAGCCTGATACGCCTGCGTGATGGCGTCAATTCGTTTGGGCGAAAGCGTCCAGTAGTCACTGCTGCCCCGCTCGATGGAGTTTTTACCCATCCGGTAGATGTTATACAACATTTCGTCGCGGTAGCGGGCAGCATAATTCAGCGTGGCATAGTTCAGTGAAAGCGAATAGTCGATGGATTGTTTAAAATGCCATTTCTGGGGCGTCACCGGGAAAGGTGTATTTCCATTGGGAATCAGTCGCTGGGGCACAAGCGGCACCGTTTCGGGCGTGGGATTACCGATAATTTCGGTAAGCAGGCCAATCATATTATGGAAGTGCGTGGTGGTACGTAATCCGCCGTTATACCAGGTCGAGAAAACCGAGCCGCCAAGCCGCGTGAAACCGGGTTTATTTTCGACGTTCAGGCGGTTGATCATGGCCGCACCAACGGCATCGATGCCCGTTATCATCAGCGGATCGAATACGTAGTTGAACGGGTCGCGGTAGGGTGGTCCGGCCACGACCGAACCGGCCGGGCCGCGCTGGTGGTGGTTGTACATAATCTGCGGAATCCATTCCACAAATAACTGACGGCCAATGTTTTGCGATTCCTTCATGTTCATCATGAAAAAGTCGCGGTTGTTGTCATGGCCGACGTATTTCTGATACAGCCGGGGAATATTCTCCAGCAACCGTTTTTCTGGTTTTGGCTCGCGCATGTACCAGTTGCTGACCAGTTCCTGTCCGTCGGGGTTGGCGTGCGTAAGCAGAACAACGGTCTGATCCAGAATTCGGATTGTTTCGGGGTCTTTACGGCTCACCAACTGCCAGGCCGTTTCGATAAGCTGGTGGGTGCCAACAGTTTCGGTGGCGTGGAGGCCGCCGTCAATCCAAACAATGGCTTTTCCCTCTGCCGCCAATGCGCGGGCCTGCTCATCGGTGAGGCCTTCGGCGCGGGCCAGTTTTTGAGAAATTTCTTTGTAGCGGTCGAGCTTTTTGATGTTTTCCGGCGACGACACAATCAGCATATACTGATGCCTGCCTTCCTCGGTCATGCCAATATCGACTAATTTCGTCCGGTCAGAAGCGGCCAACTTCTTGAAATACGCTTCAGTTTGGGTGTAGGTGGCGAGTTGGTAATCATCGCCGATAGCAAAGCCGAAGTGTTCTTTGGGGGAGGGAACCGTTTGGGCCTGCGCTAAAGCCAGGCTAAGGAATAGACCAAATGCAATTGAGTATATTTTTTTGTGCATCAGACAGATAGTTTGTCAACGTAGTATTCAACGGCTGAATTTACCGATAATCTGGCAAATTCAGCCATTAAACTAAGCTACCAAACGCTATCTGCAAAATTTAATATCGAACGACTTTAAAGCTGGATATGCCCCCATCGAATCGGATGTTCATTTTCTTTTTGGCGGCATCGTAGCCCGGGCTGACAAATTCGCCCCCGCCTACGCTTGTAAATTCATCAAACCGCTCTACGTTCAGGGCACCGTCTTTCTTAATTCTGCATCCAACTTCTTTCGGTACGTGTATTGTAACGGAGGCCGCGCCAACGTCTAACTTTATGTCGGACTGGTCGGCTCTGGCGCCTAATTTTAGATCGAGGTCGGCGGCTCCAACCGCAAGTTTAAGGCTCTTTACGGCATACCCGCTCAAATCCAGATCGCCCTGCCCCGCACCAAGTGCTACGTCCATTGACCAAACCGGTTTGGCGTTCAGATGCACATCCACGCGGTTATCGAACTTACCATCTTTGAATTCGATGTTTTGATGGTCTTCTGTTGGTTTCAGTTCAATCGTTGGAATATGCGTGACTGCATCGCGGTCAACCGACATCGAGTAACTGCCAACGGTTTGCTTTGTATCGGCCTTGATGAGTTCCATACCAGGGTCGCCAATAACGAACCGCCCGGCTCCGCCCGACAGCTTGAAAACAGCTTCATTGGTCCCGGCATCCATCGTTTCGGTAAAGGTGTTGGACTGCGTTTCGGTCCGGTCCGAATCCCGCCGATCCCGCTCCGACTTATAGTCGTCTTCGTTATCGTTGTTATCGCTGTCGTCGTTATCGTTGTCCGAGTCGGCCCCGCTTTCATTATCGTTGTCATCATCATCGTCGTTATGATGCCATTGCATATTGAACTCTTCCCGATTGCGATCACGCGACAGAAAGCCAAAGAGCGTAGCGGGTACAGCAACCGCCAGCATAACTGTTGTGACAAAAGCCGCCGATTGACCGCGCCGTTCGAGAATCAGGTTTACACCCGCCAGAATAAGTAGCAGCGGCCATAAATTCACGAGTGAGTGCCAATCAACATCGAGCCAGCCAGCCCGCCGGGCCAGGAACAGTACGCCCAGCGTCAGCAGAAAAATACCCCAGAATAATCCGTTTCGGCGTTGCATGATTACAGCGGGTTGTTGGGATTGTTCAGGTCCGTTGGGTTATTAAAATCCGTCGGCTTATTGAAGTCGCTCGGATTGCTGGAGTTGTTATTCTGATCGAACGGCGTTTTAATCCGGTCTTTGAAAATCAGCCACAAGCCGACGGCAATCAGGAAGAACGGCCACAAATCGCCGAAATCAATATCGAAAAATCGTTCGAGCAGGAAGAAAATGCCGAGCAGAATCAGAACGGCCCCACCAATAAGTGAACGGTCGGGCGATGCGGGTTGATTGGGATTGTAAGGGTTCATGGAGAAAACAGGGTTTGCATAAACGGTTAATTGATTGACGGAAGCACCAAGCGGTTGTTTCGGCATGACGATCCACAAGATAATGTAAATCAGCAGGGCCGGAAAGTACGGCAAGGGAATACCGATTAAAAAAATCAGCCGCACAACGGTGCGATTCAAACCAAAGTAGTGAGCCAGTCCGGCACACACGCCCCCAATCATTGCTTCGTCGGAGATGCGCTCTAATCGTTGTTTCATGGCTTTTTTATGTTTAAAACCGATGTAAACGTAGCAGGTGGCAAGGTATGCCGAAAAGAGAATCGGAAGAATGGACGCGCTTATGGATGGATGTATGTTTTCAATGATAGTAGGTAATGCATAGTAGTGGTTAGTCAGTTGATTGATTGAATAGTTAATTGGTTGAATAGTTAATCAGATAAGTAGTGTCTAACCAATCAACTAATCAACCAATCAACTACTCTTCCTCTATCGCTTCCAGAATGTCCATCAATTCGCCAAACTCCTTATTGCCGGGTTGCTCCTCATTACCACCACTCAGGGCAATGCCGCGAACAGGCAGTTCATTCAGCAAGGTATGGACATTCGCTACGGAAATACCCGTTCCAAGCAAAATCGGATAGCGGGCAGCCAACCGCTGAAGCAGGCTTCTCAGATCATCGTCTAAGTGAAGCGAAGCCTTGCTCTCCAGCAACATATAATCGGCCCCCGTCGAACCCGTTTGAAACAACGTATCGAGTTGGTCGAGTGTCAACTGCGACAAATCGACCTGTAGGATAAGCGGTTTCCCGAACGTACCCACATACGGTAACAGGGCCGCTTCGGTTATCTGTAATAGATCGGGCTGATAAGCCTCCAGGAGCTGTTCAATTACCTCAGGATCGTCCGATGTGGTTTCGCCAACGATCTGCACACCCGCCACCCACGCCCGGATTTCGGCAAACGGCTTCGGTTCTATGTAGTTGGGCGAGTCGGCATCCATTGAAAAGCCGAGCATATCGACGCCCATACCGGCGCAATAGCGGGCATCGCTGAGATTGGTGACGTTGGAAATTTTAACGAGCGTTTTAAGAGCCATATCGGCAGTAGATAAGAAGCAGTTGGCACTAAATAGTTGACAGAACGTAGGGGCGAAGTTACTGACAGCCATTCATTGTACGACTTTATTTCATTTCGTATTGTTCACCATCGGACAAACGGTGTACGATTTCGGACAGGTACGTACTAAAAAACAGCCTGTTTGGCCCCCAAACACACTTTTTGATGATTGGCAGGGCATTTGTTCTACAAAAGTCGACTCTTCCCCTTTTTCACTACACGTTCTTACTTAGGCGAATTTGACGACTATGCTACGGAATTACGTTAAAACAGCCATTCGCAATCTGACAAAGCATAAAGTCAGTACGCTCATCAACTTATGCGGACTTACGCTCGGTATAACGGCCTGTCTGGTCGTTTATCTGATCACCAATTATGAACTGAGTTATGATACGTTCCACCCCAACAGC
>JANPJE010000083.1:0-3706 GCA_031425355.1 Spirosoma sp.
CTGGTGATTGATGCAACCGGAAAATACCTGATGCCCGGCTGGGCCGAAATGCACGCCCACGTGCCCCCGATTGACGATATCGAGCCGATGAAGGAAGTACTGACGCTTTATCTGGCAAACGGTATTACCACCATTCGCGGGATGCTGGGCCACCCGAAACATCTGGAACTACGTAGCAAAATCAAGAGCGGTGAAATTCTTGGGCCGCATTTCTACGCCACCGGGCCGTCGTTCAATGGGCAAACGGTGAAAACAGCCGAGCGGGGTGCCCAAATGGTGCGGGAGCAAAAAACCGCCGGATATGATTTCCTTAAACTCCACCCCGGCCTGACTAAAGAGACGTTTCCGGCGATTGCCAAAACAGCACAGGAAGTGGGCATTCCGTTTGCCGGGCACGTATCATTCAACGTCGGCGTTTGGCGGGCCATTGACGCTAAATACTCATCAATCGACCATCTGGATGGGTTTATTGAGGCCATCACGCCGGGAAGCGACACGCTGGCCGAGCAGGAAACGGGTTTGTTCGGCGCGTGGATTGCCTACCGGGCCGATGCCACAAAAATTCCCAAATTGGTCAGTGCACTCCGCGAAAAACAGATCCGCGTAGTGCCTACTCAGGCACTGGCCGAGCGGTGGCTTTCGCCCTTGTCGGCGGAGGAATTTACCAACGACCCGGAGATGAAATACATGAAACCGCAGGAGATCCAGAGTTGGGTGAAGGCAAAAAGCGGGTACACGTCCAATCCGAATTTCTCGAAAGAGCATGCGGAGAAATTAGTGCAGATTCGCCGGAAGTTAATTTATGAATGCCAGAAAAACGGCGTTCAACTCTTGTTAGGCTCCGACGCGCCACAGGTGTTCAACGTACCGGGATTCTCTATTCACCACGAAATGAAGTATATGGTTGATGCCGGATTGACGCCCTACGAAACGCTGCAAACGGGTACGGTTAACGTGGCATCGTATCTCGGAAAAACGGATTCGGGCGTTGTCAAAACCGGAAACGTATCAGATTTAGTTTTGCTGGCCGGTAATCCGTTAAAAGACATTAGCCAGACCCGAACCATCGAAGGCGTAATGATGGGTACAAACTGGTTGCCTAAAAGCTATATCCAGAGAGAACTGGCGAAATTAGAAAAGAAGTAAAAGAGAGATGTGCCGCTCGAAAATGATCCCGTCTAATCACATAGGTGAATGATTTGGGAAATCATTCAGGCTTTCATTAGCAGTGTCAGCAGTTTACGGTCGAGTTTGTAGCCGTGCCAGTCTTCATACGCTACGTCGGTTCGTCCCGAGTTCAGGATGCCGAAGTCGCCGATGAACTCCCACAGCGCAAAACCGATTCCGTTAGTTGACAGGATGTTCAGCACGTCACCGAACCAGGCCAGAAATACGTCGTGGGGCGTCTTGTTCCAGCAGCCGCATTCGCCACAATGCACGCCAATGCCCTTGTTGACCAGCTCAATCCAGGGTTTATAGAACGTGTCGAGCATGGCCCGGCTCAGGTATTTTTCGCCAACCTGCCCCGGCCATTTGGGTTCAGGTAGCTGATCCGGGTTTTTGTTGGCCCAGGGTGCTTTGTAATGCGAGATAATGCCCGGCGTGTAACCCCGACAGCTCTGGGCAATGTCGAGATCGGTGATTTCCGGGATGACCGAACTGCCCGTGTCGTTGCCATCGGCAATAATCAGGTGGGTCGGGTTTTCTTTACGGATGGCTTCAGATGCGGCTTTGGCCATTTTCCGATACACCTCGCCTGGCACCGTCCCGCGTTTAGAATGCTGATCGTTCATGTCGGCCCGCATACCGGGTTCGTTGAGCAGGTCGAAGCTGATTTTTTCAGAGGACGTATTCTTATATCGCTTCGCCCACATAGTCCAGTGAAAGCAGAACGCATCGAGCGCGGCCTGGTCGGTCCAGAGGTTATACGGCTCGTTGAAGCCCGCATTCACGCAGTAGCCGGGGGCGCGGTGCAGGTTCAGACTGACGTGCAGGTTGTATTTGTGGGCCAGAAGAACCAACTGGTCGATCCGGTCAACGGCTTGCTGGTCAATTTGATACACTTCTTCGGGCGTAATGTTTCGGCTCCGGTCGAAGGTGAGGTAATGCGGGTAGGCCATCGGCAACCGAACGAAGTCGAACCCCCAGTCCTGCATCCATTTAAAGTGGTCCTCCTGCGTACCGCGTCGCCTTCGGGACGGGTCTGGCGAGAAGAAATCCAACAGGTTAAAGCCTTTCCATTTCGGCAGTTTGTTTTTGGTCGTAGCCGCTGGTTTCGCCAGCGCGAACGCTCCCGGCCCGGTTGTGCTCAGGGCAGCCGTGACCAAACCCGTGTTCTGAATAAACGTCCTTCGTTGCATGAGAAAAAGAGCATCTAATAGACTAAATCTACTGATAATATGGACGTTGATATAAGTAAAATATGAATGGAAACCGCCTTTTCTACAAACGGATAAAAAATCGATAACCATGAGAAAACTTCTTTTTCCGTTGTGTCTCGCAGCGGCCTTGTTACTCGACCTGACAACCGGTTTCGCCCAGAAAGGGAAATCGCTTTATACATTCCCGATTGGCGTTCAGGCCTATACGTATCGAAATAGTTTCCCGAAGGATGTCATTGCGACTTTAGATACGATTAAAGCATTGGGAATCACCGAGATGGAAGGGGGGGCGCCCAAAGGAATGACACCCGAAGAATTCAAAAAACTGTGCAACGAGCGCGGTATCAGCATCCCGTCAACGGGCGACGGCTACGAGTCAATTACCAAAGACCCCACAAACGCTATCCAGAAAGCAAAAGCATTGGGATCGTCCTACGTAATGGTTGCCTGGATACCGCATCAGAAGGGAAATTTCACGCTAGACAACGCTAAAAAAGCGGTTGAGGATTTCAATCGGGTGGGCAAAGTGCTCAAAGAAAACGGACTGACCTTGTGCTACCACAATCACGGCTTCGAGTTTCAGCCCTACGAAAATGGCACCCTGTTCGATTACATGGTCAAAAATACCAACCCCGACTACGTATCGTTTGAGATGGATATTTTATGGGCGCAGCATGGCGGTGCCGATCCGGTAGCTTTGCTGAAAAAATACGGCAACCGCTGGAAACTTATGCACCTGAAAGACTTGAAAAAAGGCATTAAAGGCGACCTGACCGGCGGAACGCCCGCCGAAAACGACGTGGTGCTGGGCGACGGGCAGGTGAATATTCCCGAAATTCTTCGCCTTGCCAAACAGGCTGGCGTCAAGCATTATTTTATCGAAGACGAAAGCAACAAAGAATACGAACAAATGCCAAAAAGCATTGCGTACCTTAAAAGTCTGAAACACTAAATGTCTGTTTTACAGTAAGTTGACTCTCTATCATTTAGAACAAGTTGGTTTTTATCGACAGGATTACAGGATTTCGTTTGACTGAAAATCCTGTAATTCTGTCGATAAAACTGACGGGTAAACAGGTAAAATTAAATTTCTCCTACAGTTTATTGCCGGCTACCGCGCTACCTCAATTTTGTACTTTTTCCCTTTCATTTTCTGATCCCGCAGCTTCTCCAGAAGCGGCTGAACTTTCTCGTGTTTCACGGCGGCAAAGGAGATAAAATCCTTGACTTCGATTAGACCCAAATCACCCTTTTCAAGACCGCCCTTTTGCGAGAAAAACCCAACAATATCCACTTTGTTGAGCTTGTTTTTCTTGCCTCCACTC
>JANPJE010000084.1:0-6943 GCA_031425355.1 Spirosoma sp.
TGATTACTGCTTTCGTCCGTTCTGTACTGATCCTGCGGCAGCGTGTTGTCCCGGCTGCGTTGGGCATCCAGTTCGAGCCGGGTCTGGTTGTAGTAATAACTGCCGCTCCATTTTTTCTCTTTCGTATCGAAGTTATAATTGGCCCCACCAGCCGCGTTGTTTGAGAAGCCCACGCCCTGACGCCCGCTGACCGGAATGCCCAATCCTTCGTCTCCGCTATCGGAAAAGTAAAAGAAATTACCACCGCTGAAACCGAAATCGGCGTTCTGGTTCGAGTTGTAGGCATTACTGCCCCGAAAATCCTGGTAATCATCGCGCGACAGGCCTTGCTGATTGGTGTTGTTGCCCAATCCTACCAGCGAAAACTGGTGTTTGGCATTGAATTTATTGTAGATGCCCTTCACTTCGGCCCGCGCCGATACGTTGTTGGATGCCGGGCCGCCTGCCGCCGTTATTTTGCCGAAACCACCCTTCTTAAACTCCTCTTTCAGTTCCAGATTAATCGTTTTCTCCTTCTTGCCGTCATCGACGCCCGTTAGTTTAGCCTGCTCGGTTTTGTCGTTGAACACCTGCACTTTCGTGATGGCTTCGGCCTGTATATTTTTGGTTGCCTGCTTCGGATCGTTGCCAAAAAAGCTTTTGCCATCCACCGTAACTCGTTTCACGTCCTGTCCCTGTGCCCGGATATTACCGTCCTGGTCAATTTGTACACCGGGCAGTTTACGAAGCAAATCCTCGACCGTTGAGCCGGGCGGCACCTTGAACGAACTGGCATTATACTCAATCGTGTCGCCTTTCATGGTCAGCGGAGCCTTTGCCGTTCTGACCACTACCTCCATCAATTCCCGCGTGATGGGTTTTAATTTCAACGCACCCAGATCAACGACAGCTTCCGTTGCAGGCTTGATCACCAGATTATACGGAATATAGCCGACGAACGAAATTTTCAGAAGGTAGTTTCCCGATTTCAGATTCTTGAACGAAAAATTGCCATTATCATTCGCTCGGGTGAAGTTCACAAGCGCCGAATCTTTGGCACTCAGCAGCATAACGGTTGACGAAGCCAACGGAGCCGCCGATGTATCGACGGCGCGGCCCTGAAGCGTATATCGGGATGGATTGGCGGGACTTTGGGCGTATAGCACAGCCGAAAGCATGCTTAGTACAAGCAACAGGAAAATGTTTTTCATTCGTGAAAAAGGAGAGAGAATGTTGAGGGGTTGACAGGCGCAAAACTAATCGAATAAAAATCGACCGGTTACACGGTTAACGATTTTTAACTAAATTTATAGTAGTTAATTTAGTAAACGGCTAACTGTACTCATAATGAGTCGTTTTTGGTCGAAAGCGTTGCAGGCGTTAGGATATAAGAGAAGAAATAAGCGGTAATTCCACACGCTGGAAGAATATTTTTAGAAAACGGACTACAATAGAGTCCATTAGCTCTCCAATACTTCCCGAATGGCCCGTGCTTTCAGCAAACATTCAGCCCACTCCTGCGCCGGGTCGGCATCATACGTAATGGCACTCCCAACCGAAAACGATGCATAGCGTCTCTGAGCATCATACAAGAGCGTTCGGATAACGACGCTAAAATCGAAATCGCCGTCGGGTGTTACGTAGCCTATTGCCCCCGAATACACCCCCCGCCGACTAACTTCCAACTCGTCGATTAGTTGCATGGCCCTGATTTTTGGCGCACCCGTCATACTGCCCATCGGGAAAGCATTGCGAAGAGCTTCGGTCCACGAGACGCCGTCGCGCAGGGTTGCCGAGACGCTCGAAATCATCTGGTACACCTGCTGGAAACCGTAAATACCAAACAACTCGTCTACACGAACGGAGCCGATTTCGGCAGATCGGGCGAGGTCGTTACGGACCAGATCGACAATCATCAGGTTTTCGGCCCGTTCTTTTTCGGAGTTTAGAAGCTGGTCGCGAAGCAGGGTGTCCTCTTCCGGCGTTTGACCCCGCCGAACGGTGCCTTTGATGGGCTGGGATAACAATCGCCGACCAGATTTTTTTAAAAACCGTTCCGGCGACGCGCCCATGACGTACCGCTCACCAATTTTCAGAAAACTCGAAAACGGCATCGGCGACCGCGCGTTCAGCGCGTGATACGTTGCCAGCGGGTGGAGTTGGTTATTTTCTTCAAAAAACTCGATGCAGTAATTCAATTCGTACACATCGCCCGCCAGAATATGCGCCTGAATTCGGCGGACATTTGCCTGGTACTCGTCGGGTGTAACACGACACTGGACATTGGTTTTTACCTTCCCAACCGGCGGGCTGGTTGGAAGGACGAACGTATTAATCGCATCGACAACCGTCTGTACGTCTCCTTCGCCCTGAATACGTATTGCGTTTTCCTCAAAGTCAATGACCCACTCGGGTTCAACGAAATGGGCTTCCGGAAATCCGAGCCGGTTCGGGTTTCGGCTGGTTAGTGGTTCGATTTGATTTTTCAGATCATATCCCAAATAACCGACCAGAAACGACGGTCGCTCCTGATGCACAGCCTGCAATTCCTGAAACGCATCAACGCCAACACGATCATCCGTTGAAAACGAAATGACCCGTTTCGCCCCGACACACAGTCGATTGGGAAACGGGTCATTCGGATAAGCAATTGCGTTATTGTTCAGAAATGCCACAAAACCTGTCGCATGTTCCTGCTGAGAAACGGCCCAGGCCAATGCCTGCCAACGCCAGTCCGTCGGGTTCTCAACCGGCACACGAACATCGTTCATCACTACGTATGGATCAACCGGACGTCGATGGCGATGTCTTTTCCTTCGGCATTGCGGCCCACGGTAAATTCAACTTCGTCGTCGACCTGCAACTCGTTAAAGTCGGTATCAATCAGGCTTGTATAGTGAAAAAATAGGTTATTCGGCGGAAAATTCACGAATCCATAACCCGTTTTCAAACTACGGATTGTGCTGAGTTTCCGGCCTTCCGGGTCATCATCAACGCCATCGGCAAGGTTGTAATTTGGCTCGTCGGAGGGCTGGTAAGCTGACTCATATCCATCGCCCGCACTAATGCCGTTGCTGAAGCTATTGTTGTTAGCGTACGTAGTGCCGTTGTTGGGCACAGCCGTGAACGTTGGGCGGGGTTGCTGCTTCACAAACAGGTTCTGAATCACCATGTCATTCCGGCGGCTCCGGTCGTCAATCAGCGCGTGCATTCCGACAGGATAAGAGACTTCTTCCAGCAAATCCTGCGAGGTGCGCGTCACTTGCTTTTCGCCCTGCTCGTTCAGAAACTCGAAATCCCAGCTCAGCACCATAATGCGCGAACCCAACGTATTGAGTTTACGAATCAGGGGCACATAGTCACCATCAGACGTAATGAGCACAACGACATCGAATTTTTTGTACTGGGCCAACTCGAACGCTTCGAGCGCGAGCCATACATCGATGCCCTTTTCCTGGCGGTATCCCTGGTATGTTTTTACGGGCAGATAGTGCGTAACGACCCCTTCCGACATCAGGATATCATCGAACAGACGGTCATAGAATAGTTGATTGCCGCGCTGATTGGCTTCATGCGCATTCAATCGACCCCGAAAATAGTGGGCATCGACAATCTGGCACAGGCGTTCGTTTACGCCTTCCTCCTCGGCTACCTGCCGACGAATGAACGCGTGCAAACCAGAAATACTTATGCGGCTGCGACGTTCGTGCGAATAGTTATAATAGTTACTTACATGTAAAAAATAATTTCCGTCATAAAAGACCCCGATGCGGGTTAATCTGGATGCGGCTGCTGGCATGTTTTTAACTAAGAGTTTATTAGGTGTATGTTATTATTATGGATTTGAATAGAAGAAATGGTTCTTTTTTACTGTTGCCAGCCTGATGTGGTATAAAACTATGTTTCTACAAAGATTGATTTACAGTTATTTACTTTAACAGTGTATAAAATCTGTAGCAACAACGGACACGCAAAAACAATACGATAGGTACAGGTAGAAATGGTAAAAACAGCTATACAAGAACTCTCCCTGCAAAAATAGTATAATTTCGTTTGCAATATACCCTGACCGTATCTTTGTCGGATTTCTCTACTTCGTATTATGCAAAAAATAGTATTTGTTGACCGCGACGGAACGCTCATTGCCGAGCCACAGCCCGATCAGCAGGTTGATTCCTTGAATAAACTCGACTTCATTCCGAAAGCGATTTCGGCCATGCGCAAAATTGCCGAAGAAACGGATTACGAACTGGTGATGGTAACAAATCAGGATGGTTTGGGCACCGATTCGTTTCCCGAAGACACATTCTGGCCCGCACATAATAAGATGCTGGCTATTTTTGCTGGCGAAAACGTCAACTTTTCGGCTATCCATATCGACCGCCATTTCCCGCGCGACAATTCCGACACCCGCAAGCCCGGCACCGGAATGCTCACAGCCTATTTCGATGAATCGTATGACCTCGCTAACAGCTACGTCATTGGCGACCGCCTGACGGATGTGCAGTTAGCCGTGAATCTGGGTGCCAAAGCCATTTTGTTTCTACCGCCAAACGGCCTCACAACCGTGCAGAATGCCGATGTGGAGGGTCTGACCGAGGCTATGCAAAACGCGATTGCCCTTAAAACTGGCGACTGGGACGAAATTTATAGCTTTCTGCGCTTGCCCGCCCGCATGGTCACGGTTGAACGGAACACCAAAGAAACCCGAATCCGGGTTGATCTGAACCTCGACGGGCAAGGCCGGGCAAACATTCATACAGGACTGGGCTTTTTCGATCACATGCTCGATCAGGTTGCTAAACATTCCGGTGCCGATTTGTCTATTCACGTCGAGGGCGATTTGCACATCGACGAGCACCACACCATTGAAGACACGGCTCTGGCGCTCGGCGAAGCGTATCGACGTACCCTCGGCGACAAGCGGGGCATCAGCCGATACGGTTTTTTGCTACCGATGGATGAGGCTCTGGCGCAGGTCGGCATTGATTTTTCGGGACGCCCCTGGCTGGTGTGGGATGCCGAATTTCGGCGCGAGAAAATCGGCGATATGCCCACCGAAATGTTTTACCATTTCTTCAAATCCTTCTCCGATACGGCCCTTTGCAATCTGAATATCAAGGTCGAAGGTGAGAATGAGCATCATAAAATCGAAGCCATTTTCAAAGCCTTTGCTAAAGCCATAAAAATGGCCGTCCGGCGCGACATTAACGATCTCGATAATATGCCGAGCACAAAGGGAGTTTTATGAGTTGATCAGTTGATTGGTTAATTAGTTGGTGAGCCAGTAGCTGATTAACCAATCAACTATTTTGTTGTATTTTTGCACCAGAATTCAACTGAACATCGACATGGATTTATCAACACCTTTGACACTTCTGTTCTACGCGGTCCTATTGGGCGCTGCCGTTATAACTGGCCGCTGGTTAGAGCGCAAAGACCGGAAGTATTAAACTGGTTTGTGGTTTGACGTTTGTGGTTCTCATTACGTTGAAACTACAAACATCAAACCACAGACTTCAACCCTACATTAATGCTGGGTACACTTACCCGTTGGTTATTCAGACTTTGGGGGTGGCGCATTGCTGGCCCCGTCCCGACCGTACCGAAAGCAATTTGGGCAGTCGCTCCGCACACCACCAACTGGGATTTTCTGCTTGGGTTAGGCATTCGTCCAACCGTACATATCTGGATTCAGTATCTCGCTAAAAGTTCGCTGTTTAACTGGTATTCAGGCTGGTTGTTCCGCGCATTGGGCGGCAAACCGGTTTACCGCGATAAGTCGAATAACTTGGTGGATGCCACAGCGGAGGTATTCAATCAGAACGAAAGCCTCCATGTGTGCATCGCCCCCGAAGGCACACGTAGCAACGTATCAAAGCTGAAAACGGGTTTCTATTACATCGCCCTCAAAGCCAACGTTCCCCTCATTCTGGTCGGCTTTGACTGGCCCCGCAAACTCATCTTGCTGAGCGAACCCCTCTACATTACCGGCGATTATCAAAAAGACATGCTGCCTTTCTACACGTTTTTCTCACAGGTTCACGGCGTCAAAAAAGACTGGCTGAAACGTTGGGAAGAAACAGGCGTGATTGAGTGAGAGAGTGTAATGAGTGATATATAGGTGATTATACAACATTAGATGAGTCGTTCCTCTTTCTCTTTAGCAGCTATTTTGATGTTATTATTAATACCTATTGGGTGGATGATAAGCATCTATATTTTTCAATTTGATACTATGCTAGACCCAATATTTGGGCTTTTTGGTCTACTGTTTTCTGGTCCATTATTAATTATCTACGGCCTCTTTTGTTATTTCGTAGATATACCGGTTAAAGGAAGAAAAGTTCTTTCAATAATTGGATTTGCTTCTGGCATTTTATGGATGTCATACCTTCTTAAAGCATGTGCTGATGGTGAGTTTGTTTAAAACTATTCCAAGAAATAGCATTTCACTAACTGTAAATTTTTCTAGTTTTAATCGTTTTACATAAAATCAGTTATCAACTCGCGCTGAGTAATCACAATTAATACCGATAATCGCTACATTACGTTCTTCTGATTGCGGAACTCGGCCACCATCAATCGTCCAGCGCGTTTTAAAGCACCGGGTTCCCTGAACGTCAGAGGGTTAAAAGCATTACGTCTTTTCTGCAACTTACAAGAAGCGGGATCGACTAATTAGTCGATCCCGCTTCTTGTAAACTACATTGAAAAACCTGATTTTCTCAGCGAAGACCAGAAGTATCGGCTGCTACTTCACATCCCAGAAAATCTTCGTAGTCAGTTTGTCCGTTGCCCGTACAGCTTCATAATTTGCTGTATTGTACGTGATTTCATTACCGGGAATGGACCATCTGAACGGGGGAACTGTCTGGTTGTTCGCCATGTCAGTTTGGAAACTCAACACCGGAAAGTCTAACCGGCGAATGTCCGCCCAGTTTTCGTAAGGCTGAACAATATT
>JANPJE010000085.1:0-12564 GCA_031425355.1 Spirosoma sp.
TGATACCGCCACATCCGACGTACTAAACCAGGAATTCGAGCAGAAAACGTTTGGTCACCGCGCCTTGATTCACGCCCATGTTCACGCCGAAAATGAGCTTTGGGGGATTTTACAACCGTGCGTTTTTGGCGAACCACGCCAATGGACCAGCGACGAAAAAATGGCCATTGAAACCTTGTTGCCGCGCCTATACCCGGTCATCAGGCAATACGTTACAGAAGCTGATTAACGGCAGTGCAGTCAATTTTGGGAAGAGACTGGCAGTACGTCACCTGCCAGAATAGCCGCTTCGTGCAATAATTCTGTCGCTACCAGATCATCGGTTATGGACTCGATACGTTCGTCGAAATCGTCCAGCTTATCGTCTGCTGCCGATGACTGCATACCCAGCAGAAAACGCCCGACATATAGCAGGTTAAGCGAAAAACGCAACTCGGGCAGGGCGTGGCTGTGGCGGGTTTGGGGATCGGTTTGCATACGTTTAGAACAACTGGCAGAGGCCATTGGGTTCGTACGTTTACAGTGCCTTGATTTTCAGATTTCTAAAGTAAATGGGTGCGCCCGCATGTTTGCCCTGCAAGCCAATATAGCCGCGTAGGGGTAACTCGGCGGGTGGTTTGCTGAGCCATTCGGGTACGGTCGACCCATCAGGATTGGTTTTGGCCGACGTGAATGTAGACAGGTCGATGGTATTCACCAACTGATTGTTGAGCACCACATAAATCATTTTTCCCTGGCACGTAATGGTATAGCGGTTCCACTCGTCGGGCTTTTTAACGACGCGCTGTTTTGTGGGAGCCTGATGGCCGAAAAATGCTCCGCACTGCCAGTTGCCGGGCGATTCGGCCCACTTTTGAGCATAATCGTCGGCAATCTGAATCTCCACCGAGTTGGGTATCCAGTTCGTCGTATCGCTGGCGTGAACGACGACGCCACTGTTCGTCCCGTCGGCGGTTTTGAAGAATAGGTCAAGGACAAAATCGTCGTAGGGAATGGCGGTCCAGATGGCTTTATCGGCGGTAGCGGTCAGCACACCTTCTTCCAGCGTCCAAACCCCTTTGGGAAAGCCCGCATCGGATAGGTCGCTGGCAAAGAGTGATTTCCAGCCCGAGCCGCTGGGGTTTGGGTGACCTTTGGGGGCCGCACTGGCCGGTGCCGCACCGGCTGGCGGAGCCTGAGCAAAAAGCTTAGCGGTCAGGCCGAGGGCAAGAAATACAAGCAGGATACGGCTTTTCATTCGAGTTCTATCAGGACTATGGTTTTGCAGTAATAAACACGATTACCGTTCATTCTACCCTATGGCCGACACTATCCGAGTGCCAGCCGGATGTGAGCAAGGTGATGCTCAGCATGCCAAACGGTAATAGACAACGCCTGCGACAGCGTTAGATCGCGCTGCCGACCGGGGTGGTAATAGGTGATGGCAAGGTCAGCCGGTAGCAGGGTTTGCGCCAGGTGAGCAATCCGGTTATGCAACCCCCGCAGCAGTATCAGTGAGTCGGCTACGGGGGCTGTTCGAGTTTCTTCGAGCACAGCCCAGGCGTTAACGTTGCCCATTACGCCGGTGGTATTCGGTTCGGTCAGCGCGTGTTTCAACCGAAGGAAATGCAGCAGGTGCGTATCGGCAACGTGGTGAACAAGTTGCTGAACGGTCCAGCTTTCGGGTCGGTATTGCTTGGCAAAGTCGTTGGGTAAACAATCCGAAAGAAGGGCAACATATTCATTAGGTAATTGGCGAATACGCTCAATGATATGTTGAATGTCTTGGGCCGAATAGATTTGCTTGGCTTGCCAGACGCCAATGGGATAGCGGAGTTGGTCGATGTCGGTGGTCATCATGGAATTAATGGGCAAAAGACACCGGACAGGATGCGTGTCTGTCCGGTGTGTATCAATCAGGGAATACGTATCATAAGCTACTCATTGCCGCCGGTGAGCTACTTTGCAGCTCGCTCTGCCGGAAGCTTTTCATAATCCAGCCGCCCCCGATTACGTCGTCGCCTTCGTAAAATACGGCGGCCTGTCCCGGTGCAATAGCCGATACGCCTTCGTGAAAAAGCACCTCGATTTTGTCGCCCGTGCGGGGGTCCAGCGTTTGCGAAATGGTGGCCGGAGTACCCGCGTCTTTATAACGCACTTTGGTAACCGTTTCGAGCGGACCCGTGATGCGGTCGTACTTTTGCAGATTCAACTTGCTCACAATCATACCGTCGCGGAACAAATCTTTATCGACGCCCAGAACGACTTCATTAGTGTTTTTGCGGATTTCGGTCACAAACATCGGTTGCCCAAACGCCATGCCCAGACCTTTCCGCTGACCGATGGTATAAAAGGGATACCCTTCGTGTTTGCCGAGTATTTTTCCGGTGCCTTCCATCACAAAATTACCCCCGGCTACCTCGG
This sequence comes from Spirosoma sp., assembly GCA_031425355.1. Taxonomy (GTDB): domain Bacteria; phylum Bacteroidota; class Bacteroidia; order Cytophagales; family Spirosomataceae; genus Spirosoma. The sequence goes on from JANPJE010000085.1 coordinate 2,404, forward strand.
CCTCCAGACCCGGCACACGCCGTTTCAGAAAACCCCGATAGTCATTGTCGGGCACGAAACATATTTCGTACGATTCCGATTTGGTGACGAGTTCCATAAAGCCCCGTTCGGTCGCCATGTCGCGAATTTCGGATTTACGCAGGTTTCCCAATGGCAGTTTCGTCCGGCTCAGACTATCCTGCGAAACGCCCCACAGCACGTACGATTGATCTTTCAGCGTATCAACGCCTTTCGAGATAATATATCTCCCGTGCGACGGACCGCCGTTCCCTTCGCGAATATGGGCGTAGTGGCCGGTTGCAATTGACTCGCAATCAAGCCGATCTGCCCGGCGAAGCAACGCATCCCACTTGATATGGGTGTTACACATCACGCACGGATTGGGCGTGCGACCTTCGAGGTATTCGCCCGTAAAATGGTCGATCACCGCGTCACCAAATTCCTCCCGAATGTCCAGAATGTAATGGGGAAAACCGAGGCTAACGGCAATGTTGCGGGCATCGTTGATGCTGTCTAAACTACAGCAGCCGGTTTCTTTTTTGGTGCCACCTGAAGACGCATAATCCCAGGTTTTCATGGTCATGCCAATGACCTCATAGCCTTCTTCGTGGAGCATAACGGCTGCCAGCGAAGAGTCAATGCCGCCACTCATGGCGACTAAAATACGTCCGTGTTTGCTCATTCTACGATCTGCCGGGGTTCAAAGCCCCGCGATTTGATTTCGGTAAAATTACCCAATAACAAGCCAACAACCGACATGCCGGGTTTGGTTTCCGAGTTGGGTTAGTTTGTCGTTCGTGCAAACTTAAACACAGAGTCAACAGAGCCTTTTTTCTCCGGGTACTCCATGCTTTCTCCATTGACTCTGTGTTTAAAACCATACCGTCACTTTAAAAAGCGGTACGTCAGCTTTACCAGAAAAATATTGCGGGATTGCTGGGCGAACACGTTGTCGAACAGGCTGCTGTTGAGGGGCGAATCGAGGTCGGTCGCTACGTCGGGGGTGCTTCCCTGCGACCACACCAAGTACACTTCTGAACCCGGTTTATATTCCCAGCGGGCGACCAGATTGGAGCGAAATTGCACGAAGTTGAAATCAGGTTTATTAAAGCTATAGTCGGTCAGGCCGTCGCGGTTTTCGTCAACCGTGTAACTGCCGTTTTGTAACCGAATTTCATTGGAATCGAAACGGCGGAATCGCTGATCATATCCGGCGTTGAGCGGGTCAGTAACGTAGGCAAAGTTTTTGTAAAGCGGTCGCGTAACGAACGGCTGACCGTAATATTGAAGCGTCAGGTCGGGAGTGATGTTATAGTTCAGGCGCAGCGTGTAGCGCATCGTTTTCTGACTTACCTCGCTCACAATCGTACGAATCTGACCATTATAGGCCACATTATCAACGTATTGATCCTGCTTGCGCCAGTTGTCGCTGTAACCCGCACTCAGGCTGATATTGAGCGCGTCGAGGGGCTGCAACCGCACACTAAGGCTGTAATCGTGGTTGCGAAGGGTCTGCTCAGCGCCCCAGCCGTTAGACATGTTGAGGCTTACCAGCACTTTCTTCCGCGAATCGCTTCGGATGTAAAGCCAGTTGTTGATACTCGCCGGTCGACGTAGTGACGAGCCGCCCCGCAGCGCGTTGTTCGATATGACATGTGCATTCCAGGTTGCGCCCGTGCCGACTTGCCAGTTGTTTCGGAACGTACCGTGCAGGTTCGTGTTGAACGCCTGGTAGAGAAACTGCCCGCCAAAATCCCACCGCGACCAGTGATTGTAATTGATGCGGGCGTTGCGAAAAATAGAGAATGATTTTGGGTACTGTAGCCCGGCCCACGTAAAATGGTTGATCTCGTTGGCCGTCAGCATAAAGCCCACATCGTTGAGTTCCAGTTCGGGCGAGCGGTACGTAATGCCGGTTTCAAATTTGATAATCTGCCCCAGCTTTCCCGATTTACCGCCAATTTTACCAAACCGGAACGTACCGCCCGTGCCGGTCAGCGAGGTTCGGTTATCGTCGACACGCGTCTCCGGGGCGTTGGTCCGCTGAAAAAGATGCTCAAATGCCTGCTGCGTATTGGCAATGACTTCTTTCGACCCTTCAACGCGGCTCAGAATCAGATTTCCCCGGACGTACCAGGTGCGGTTTTTCCAGAAATGCAGAAAATCCAGTCCACCCGAATAAGCCCCGGTATGGAGTTGGTTATTAAGGTTGTTTTCCCGATTGACGCCCGTAAAAATACCGCCAATCACAGTGTTGCCCGCATTGATGTCTTTTTGCAGGCGTCCGACAAAATAACTCGTGAGCGGTTCTACCGTTTCGCTGCGTCGGTCGCCGTTGTGGTCGATCTGCGCCATCGTGCGTTGCGTAATGCTTTCGAGAACACCGATACTCCAGCCCTTTTTTGTTTTGCCGCTAAATTTTGCTGCGCCCAGAATGGCCGTATTCTGGGGGACGCTGGCAAACGCGCCATCCACCAGCGACGGGCTGCCGTGGGGTGAACTTCCAATCCGGCGCGAGTAAAAAAGCAGGTCCGAATCATAATCGCCCCCGGCTTCGGAGCCGGTAAGCTGATAATCGAAAATATTCCGGCTTTCGATGAAAAACGGGCGACGCTCTTCAAAGAAATTCTGGAAACCGTCAATCCTGACCTGCGACGGATCGGCTTCGACTTGCCCAAAATCGGGGTTGACGGTAAAGTCCAGGATGAGGTCGCTGGTGACGGCCACTTTGCCATCGACCCCAACCGATACTTTGGAGTCGGCACCGGTGGCGAACGGGTTGCCTTCCTGTTTCTGGTATTTCTCGGTTTTGGCTACGATGTACGGCGCAATTTCGACCTGTTTCTGGGCCGGTACGTTCGTGAGGCCATGCAATTCGCCGAATCCGCTCACCCAAACGCCTGCGTTCTGGGGAATGTACTGCCAAACAGACCGTTCTTCTTTGCGAAACAGCCGCCGGGTTACCTGGATGCCCCACACTTTTTCCGGCTCGTTGCCATACCGCAATTGACTCAGTGGAATTTTTACCTCGGCAGTCCAGCCCTGATCGTCTATGTGCGTTTTGCCGTACCAGATCGGGTTCCAGCTCGTATCCCATTCGTTGCCGTTTTGCGAGATAAATTCGTCGCCCCGCACGCCCGAAACCGACAGCGAAAACGAAAAGGCAGTCCGTTTGTCGTGGTAGCTGTCGATATTGATTTCGACCCAGTCGCCCGGAAACTCGTCCCGCCGACTCATCCGTTTGATAACCGAATCGGGGGCGGCATCGGCGCACCGGTATCCGACGTACAGAAATTTATCGTCGTAGAGAATTTTGAAATTTGTTGGCTGCGACGGGGCTTTGCCTTCATTCGGTTGATACTGCGTAAAGTCGCCACCCCAGGCCACAGCGTCCCAGGCTGGCTCGTTTAGAATACCGTCTAATTTGATGGGAGAGCCAGTTACTTTCTGCGTGTGGTATTGTTTTTTCTCAATGGTGTCGGCGGCTACCGGTGCATTCTGTGCTGGCACAGAACCGTAAATCAATAAAAAAATGATAGTAGAGATAATTCTCTTCATAAACGGCAGCAGTGAGTAAGAATCGAGGTTAAGACAAAGACGGTGATGTCAGTGAAAACGTTGCTTTCGGGAGGGAAATACTTGTGAGCAAACCGAAATAGCATTCTGTATTTAATCCGGTTATTACCTCACAACGCATTCTACCCTTCGGTTCTGCGCCCGTTGTACTTCGCTGTCGTTTGTGGTAACCGGTCGGGAGCCACCGTACCCGTTTGCCGTAATTCGCGCGTCGGCAATGCCGTGCCGGATCAGGTAATTGGCCACCACTTTGGCGCGGTACTCCGATAGTGCCTGATTCAGCCGCTTGTCGCCAACGTTGTCGGTGTGGCCGGCTATTTCCACCTGCATGTCTGGATGGGTTTGCAGTGCACGTACCAGTTTGTCCAACTCGGTGTAGGATTCCGGCAACAACGTGTATTCGCTTTGCGCAAACACAACGTGCCGCAGTACGATGGCTTCGCCCGCTTTCAGGTTATTGAATGGCTGATCTACGGGCGGGGCGGGGGTACTGACTTCGGGAATGATTGCTGCCCGCGTGGGAACGGTTTTCTGAATGGGTGTTTCTGGCACACGAACGGATACTAAGTCGCGTTTTGCCGGGAATGATACGGGCTTAACCGTAGTCTGTTTTGCCACTGAAGGGCCGACAACGGGGCGGCTGACGGCGGCTGGCGCGGGGGCACGCTTTACGGCTGCGACTGGCAGTCGGTCCGGCTTGCTGAACAGGTATTTTGCCGGAATGACTTGATGGGGTTTTGACGTAAAACTAAACAATGCCCGGTCTTCGGGCATCTCCCAATAGACCGAAATGACGCTGCCTTTCCAGTCATTGTAGTACTCGATTTTCAGGTCATACAACTGTCGTCCTTTCAGCGCTATCTCGCCAATAAACTGGCTGTCGTCCTGCTTGCGCCACTCGTCGATCACTTTCCGGCCATTCACCCAAACCCGTACACCATCGTCAACCGTCGCGCTAAACCGGTACGTTCCCGTTGTGGGTGCATACAGTTTGCCCGTCCAGCGCACCGAGAAATATTCCCGTGGTACACCGGGGCCGGGCGACTCCCAATTCCAGTTGAAATTGACCTGCGCATCAGTGCGGGTCATCACCTTCCGCTCGAAGTTAGGCCCATCGAAATACTCACCGTTCAGGCCCGGTTTGGAATTGGTTGCCGTTCTGATTTTTTGCGCCAACGCACCACTTCCAACCAGCCATAATCCCAGCAGCGCAACCATCCGAAACGTTCTCATACGACTCCTGATTTAAGCCATAGGAAAGTAACAAACTTTAGTCGTTTGTTGGGTAGTTAACAAGTCAATTCGTCTGATTTTGACGCCAATAAGTTAGCGTAAGGACCCGTTGACGATTCTACGTTCAGTTGCCGGGAACGTAGTGAGTTGATAAAGGTCTGGTGATGTCATAATTTACCGGGATTTATGACCTGTATTTAGTATGTATGACTTGCGCCGGACGGTCGGCCGCTGCCGATTTATCCCGGCGTTTCCCGTTTCCTTCGCTTCAGGAGCCTTAGTTCATCTCGAAAACAATCTTCACTACGGTAGAGAACCGGAATGTTTGCGGGATGTTGGCAGCCGGCCGCATTGGGTCCCCGTTAAAATTAACTGCGTAGGGATTGTTGAGGTTGATGCGCATCCCACTGATTGGCTCGTTTTCCTCCAGATCGCCAATGCGAATAACGCGTTTTACAGAACGGGAAATCGCTTTGGCCAGACGGTCGGCTTTCTCTTTAGCACGGGCCACAGCTTTATCGGATAATCGAAGTTCGATCTCCTGTTGGTTGCTGACCGAGAAAGTAGACGTCATATCACTGAAACCATCCGACACGAGCCGTTGCTGCACCTGCGCGTACTGTTTTAGATCGTTGAATTTTATACTCACCCGCTGATAGCTCTTGAACTTTTCGACGGGTGGCCCCATTCCTCCACCCATCATGGAGAAGTCACGCTCTTTACGGACTATAAGTTGCAACATCTGTAAATCCTTCGCCGAAACTTTCAGTTCGTTCAACAGACCGACCAACTTCTCCCGTGCCGCTTTGTGTTGTTCATAGACCAGCGTGACGTCTTTTTCGTCGCTGTAGGTCAGGTTTACGTTCAACGTGGCCTGGTCGGCGGGCACATCTTCGGTGGCTTCGCCCGATACAACCAGATGATTGTCATTGTCGATTGGCTGAGTAAACGCCCAATGGGTTTCGAATAGGAGACTGATAAAAATGAATAGAGCGCAAACAACTCGCGGGCAGGAATTTGCCATAGCTGTAGTGAGAATTTAGGGTGTAAAACAACGTTCCAATCAGGACCCCGATAGTGCCATTGGCACGAAATGCTTCTGGTTAAGGGGCAGGTTATCGGCGGTCCACTCAACGTCGTTGACAAACGCGAACGCCCGCACGGGGCAGTTGGCTACGCGGCAATAGTGGCAGCAGGCTTTCTCGCAGGGGTCAGTGTGTACAAAAATCTCCACTTCGCCCTGAAAACCAGCTTTCAGCGTATCCTCAAAATGATGCACTTCGTCATGCACCTGATTCAGTTCCCAATAATACGGCAGCGTCAGGTGGCAGTCGATGTGCAGATCGGCTCCGTATTTCTGAACGCGCAGATTATGCACATCAATCCAGTTGTTGTCTTTATGAACCGTTAACAGGTTGACAACCCGGTGCATGGTCGGAACGTCCGTCTCGTCCATGAGCCGTGCCACCGACTGTCGGGTGATCTGAAAACCGTTGTAAATAATCACGAAGGCCAGCGCCAGCGACAGCGCACTGTCGATCCAGCCTTTACCCGTCAGGCTCACCAAGGCCACACCGACCATAACCACAATACTGCTGAACGTATCGGTGAGCAGGTGTTTCCCATCGGCAGACAAGGCCGCCGAATCCGTTTGCCGACCCGACCGGATAAGCCGCCAGCCCACAAACGCATTGGCTACTGCCGTAACGCCTACCAGGGCAAAACCCCAGTCGAGATTGGTCAGTACTTTTGGCGAGAAAAAACTCAGAATGGCCTGCCAGATGATGACTAATCCCGCTGAAAGAATCATGGCTCCCTCGAATCCTGACGACAAAAATTCGACCTTGCCGTGACCGTAGGGGTGATTCTGATCGGGAGGCTGACCAGCTAAATAGATGCTGTAAAAAGCGAAACCGCTGGCTATTACGTTGACAATAGACTCCACGGCATCGGTCAGAATGGCGGTTGAACTCGTCAGAAAATAGGCGGTAAATTTGAGAATCAGCAGAACGATGCTCAGTCCCAGCGAGATGCCCATCCAGCGGTATTTCGTTTGTTGACTGGCACTCATGCAGCGTTACGGGATAAGATTCGTTCCTGCAAAGCTAACAATTCGTAGCGGGAATGTTCGTACTTTCGCCGTCATGAATACGACCGAAAATCCCTGGCAGACGCTCCGTTCGTCTGTTCCGTACGAAAATCCGTGGCTTTCGATCCGGCATGAAGATGTTGTAACACCCGCCGGAACACCGGGTATTTATGGCGTTGTAAGCTTTAAAAATAAAGCGGTGGGTGTGATTCCCATTGATGCCGACGGCAACACGTATTTGGTTGGACAATACCGCTATGCGCTCAACGAATACTCGTGGGAGATTCCTGAAGGCGGCTCTCCGCTCGGCACCGACCCGCTCGAATCGGCCCGGCGCGAGTTAAAAGAGGAGACCGGTCTGGAAGCGAAAACATGGACGAAGATTGCCCGCATTCATACGTCCAATTCCGCCACCGACGAAGAGGGATTTCTGTACATTGCCGAAGGTCTGGTGCAGGGCGACCATGCTCCCGAAGAAACCGAAGACCTGCGTGTCTGGAAACTGCCGCTTGCCGAAGCCATCGACATGGCGATGACCAGCCGAATTACGGACTCGCTCAGCGTCAGCGGTCTGTTGATCGTTGCCCGGCTTCGGGGAATCTGAACATAGTTATACAGTTGTGGAGTTGTAAAGTTATAAAGTGCCCATCCGGCTACAACTCTATAACTTTGCAACTCCATAACCATACAACTTTATAACTTCGTTGCTTGTGTTCGTACCTATTCTGCTTGGTTTTTTGTTAGGCGTAGCCCTTTGCCTGACGTTTGGAACCGTGTTTTTTGCTTTGATTCAGAACAGCGTCGATAACGGATTCCGGTCGGGGATGAAAATCATTTTTGGCGTCATCGTCGGCGATATTCTGTTTGTGATGGCGGCTCTGCTCGGCACGGCCTTCATCCCGAAAGTGCAGGGATTCGAGAACCTGATGGCCGTTGTGGGCGTACTGTTCCTGATTGCCATGGGGTTGGTCAATATACTGAAGGGAACGCCCCGGCTGGCTTATCCTAAAACCCGTTTTGGTAATTTCGTTTATTACTTCACGACCGGCTTCTTCCTGAATGCCCTTAACCCCGTCAACTTTGTGGCGTGGGTCGCCATTGTAGCCTACATCCGGTCGCATCTGCATTACAGCATCGCCCAGCAATACGGATTCATGATTGCCGCGCTGGTCGGTGTGTTTGCCACAGAAACGGCATTAGCCTATTATGCCAACCGACTCAAGCGACTGTTTACGCCCCGCGTCGTCAAAATTTTCAACCGGACAACGGGCGTCGTTTTCCTGATCGGCGCCATCAACATTGCCTACACACGGCTCCTGGAACCGCTGTCGAGAGCGATGAATTGGTAATTGGTTGATTAGTGGATTAGTTGATCGGTGTATGCGTTTGCCAGACAACCAATCCACTAATTAACCAATTAATTAATTTTCAAAAACCCTTCCCACTCGGCAATCATGCCTTTTTTCAGCACGCGCGGAAACTTGTGCTGACCACCCATTTTTCCTTTGGATTCCATCCAGTCGTAAAAGGTTTTGGTTGGCAGGACCGTTACCGCTACGTCTTTCAGCGCGTGCCGACGCTCAACAGCATAGTCGTCGTTGAGTTCTTTCAGTTTGGCGTCGATCTGGTCGCGGAGCAGCGTCGTATCGACCGCATCGTCGGTGCCGATGTACCAGTGATGGGCAAACAACGTATCGTGCGTGACGCCCGCCACCGTGAACTCGCGGATGGAGATGCCCAGGTCATCGGACACCATCTCGACGGCTTTATTCATGTTATCGACGGAGAGGTGTTCGCCACACAGGCTCAAAAAGTGCTTTGTTCGGCCTGTAATGACGATTTCGGAGCGACGCATATCCACAAATCGAACCGTATCGCCAATCAGATACCGCCAGGCACCCGAGCAGGTTGAAATCAGCAGTGCGTATTCTTTGCCCTCTTCCACCTCGTCGATCATCAGCGTTTCGGGTTTCGCGACTAACTCACCATCGGGCGAAAAATTCTGTTCGTTGAAGGGGACAAATTCAAAAAACAGGCCGTTGTTCAACACCAATTGCATGCCTTCGGCGTTGGGATGCGTCTGGTAGGCAATGAACCCCTCAGACGCCAGATACGTCTCGATGTACGTAATGGGGTGGGCGAGGAGTTTCTCGAATCCCTTCCGGTACGGCTCAAACGATACGCCCCCATGACAGAACACCATCAGATTCGGCCATACGTCGTGAATGGTTTTGACGTTGTAACGGGCAATTATTTTCTCCATCAACAACTGAATCCAGGCCGGAACGCCAACTACGTAACCAATGTCCCAGTTACCCGCCTGTTCGGTAATTTCGTCTAATTTATGTGCCCAGTCGCGCTCCTGGGCAATGTCGCGGCCCGGCTTGTAAAATCGCTCGAACCAAAGTGGGATTCTGCTGGCCGTTATTCCGCTCAGATCGCCTTCAAAATGGCCTTCACGGGCGTTGAGATCGGTGCTGCCGCCCAGCATGAGGCACCCTTTTTCGTAGAGGGTTGGAGGCAGGTTCTGGTAGAGGCCAAGTGTCAGAATCTGCCGGACGCCCGTGCGCTGGATGGCTTTCGACATGGCTTTGGTGACCGGAATATACTTCGAAGCGGCCTCCGACGTACCGGAGCTAAGGGCAAAATACTTCACCCGACCGGGCCAGGCCACGTTTTCTTCGTTGGCAAGCGACCGCTTCCACCAACCGGCAAACATCGAATTGTAATCGTGAATAGGTACGTACTTTTTATACTTTTCGTAGAATTCGCGCTCGTTGCCAAACTCAACCGTACGGAGCAACTCTCCGAACTGGTAAGTTGTGCCAAAATCGGTAAACTGCGCTTTTCGGATAAGTTTACGGAAGGCTTTGCGTTGCTGACGAAACGGATTCGTGTTTCGCAGCCGAACGGCATTCGTCAGGCGAATCCCGTTTTTGAGCATACTACCTAATAGTGCCATGTTTAAATGAGGAGTGAAGAATGAAGAGTGATGAATGAAAAATAAACAGCGAACGACATTTATATTCTTCATTCATCACTCCGCATTCTTCATTAGTTTATAGTTTCCAGTCTCTTAACGTGTCCAGCATGCTGTAAGCGGTCAGGTCATATTGACACGGCACGATGGATGTAAAATTCTGCGACAGTGCGTACTCGTCCGTATCCTCGGCGTGGGTGTCGAAGTTAACGAAATCACCGGCCAGCCAGAAATACCGGCGACCGTGCGGGTCACGTCGTTCATCAAAAACCTCCTGCCATTT
>JANPJE010000086.1:0-4958 GCA_031425355.1 Spirosoma sp.
ACCACATCCCACGAATACACCTTACCCTCGTAACGTCCGGCAACGGTTTTGATGTGGTTCGTAAAAAACGTGCGGATGGAATCGGCGCTCTTTATGCCGCGAATAAACGATGGTAACTGACTGTGCCAGACCAGCGTGTGCCCGTTAATCTTGATGTTGTGCTTCTGTCCGAACGCCACCAGTTTATCCGCCATCTCGAAATTGTACGTGTCCCATTTCGGATGAATCAGGGCCGATTTCATGATGTTTTCCGGCGTGGCCATGTTGAACTGCCGCACGATAAAGGCAGTCATTTGCGGGTCGCGCTCGTCAATTTGGGCGTTGTTCAGCGCCGTACCAATGCCGAAATCTTTCTTGTAAGCGTCCTTCAGCGACGGGATGGATTGCGCCATAGTGGTCGTGCTCAGGAGAGGCATGTTTAGGAGTCCAATCGCGCCAACAGCGAAAAGGTGTTTTTTAAAAAGCATAAGTTGTATTGTTTTTGAGTTGAGGTTTTGGGCTGTGTTTTTGTCATTCCGACGATAGGAGGAATCTTGAGGATTGACTTGCGCTAAGATTCCTCCTATCGTCGGAATGACAAAAAGCCACGTCAAACCACTGCCTGCACTCTAGTTGAACAGCACCTGCGAAAACTGGAACAGATCGTGTCGCCAGACGGGCCACGAGTGCCCGCCAGCGTATTCACTGTATTGGTAGTTGATGCCCATCTCATCAAACTTTTTCATCATTACCTGACAGTTCTGCCAGGCAATATCTTCCTTACCGCCCATCGAAATCCACAGCGGTTTCAGGTTGGCATTGATGGCCGTCACGTTGTTTTTCATGAACGTATATTGCGGGTCGGTCAGCCTGGGGTTGTTAGCGAACCAGCCTGAGCTGAACACGCCCAGCGACGAGAACATATCGTTGTTTTTGACACCCGCGTACAACGTCTGCAACCCACCCATCGACAGGCCCGCCAGTGCGCGGTGTTTGGCATTAGTTTCGACCCGGAAGTTGTTTTCCACGAAGGGAATAGCGCCCAGCTTCAGTTCGTTTTCAAAGGCCTTCAACACGTTTTCGTTGAAACCCGCCAGGCCACCGGCGATCATATTGCCGTCGAGCATGGCGATGATCATCGGTTTTGCCTTGTTGTCGGCGATCAGGTTGTCCAGGATCATGTCCGTCTTGCCCTGCGTGGCCCAGCCGCGCTGATCTTCGCCACCGCCGTGCAGCAGGTACAGCACTGGATATTTGTCGGTCGATTTATCGTAGCCGGGCGGGGTATAGACGTACATTTCGCGCCAGGTGTTGGTGGCTTTGGCCAGGTAACGTTTGATGCGGATATCACCGTGGGGTACGTCCTTCATAGCGTAAAAAGCCCCGTCTTTATCCGGAATTTCGATGCCACTTGCCATCCGACCCATGCCGTAAAAGGCTTCGCTGGCCGGGTCGGCAATGGCTACCTCGTCGATCAGCAGCGAGTAATAATGAAAACCCCGGCTGATGGAATCGGTCGTTGCGGTCCAGAAACCGCTCGTGTCTTTTACCATGTCGTATTTCCCGCCCAGATCGACCTGCACCTTCTGTGCGTCGGGCGCTTTTACGCGAAACACGACGCGGTTGTCGGGCAGAATCTGGGGGTACTTTGCGTTGCGGGCATTGGTTGACGCGGGTGTTCCCAACACCGAATATTTGGTCAGCGAGGCCACATCGACCGGCTTGAACAGAAACTGTGAGAACATGTACAGGCCATTTTTCCAGACCTTGAAGTCATGCCCGCCCGGCTCCACGTAGTACACATGCGGTACGTCGTTCTGGTACAGGTAATCGTGGGTACGTTTGCTGAACGAGATCAGCCCGTCAGCATCCCCGCACGAAATCCAGAGCAGCTTCAGCTTCTTTTTGGCGTCGGCGGGGTTCGGCACCAGTTCCTGTGGGACTTTCGTATTCGGGGCCGACGAGAAACCGCCCACCCACGCGAATTTGTCCAGATTACCCAGCCCGAAGTTCAGCGACTGCCCGCCCCCCATCGACAGCCCGGCAATGGCGCGGTGTTCGCGGTCGGTCAGCGTGGGGTACTTCTTTTCGACGAACGGAATCAGATCATTCAGCAGGTCTTTCTCGAACGTAGCAAAGGCTTCCACTTTGTCTTTGTCGAACACGTTGCCCACCGCCCGGTCGTCTTTCATGGCCCGGCCATTCGGCATCACCACGATCATGGGTGACAGTTTACTTTCGGCGTACAGATTGTCCAGCACCACCTGCGGATTGCCGCCTTTGAGCCATTCTTTTTCATCCCCACCGATGCCGTGTAGCAGATACAGCACAGGGTATTTCGTCTTTTTGTTGTAGCCCGGCGGGGTATAAATCAACGCTTTGCGCGACGTACCCACGGTTTTCGACGAGTAGGAAACCGAGTCGAGCTTGCCGGTGGCGATGCCCGAACGTACCTGATCGAAGCCTTTGGGAGCTTCTTTCTCAATTTTTTGAGCGTAACTGCTACCGAAAAAAACGCTGATAACGGTCGCTACTAAGAGGATGTGTTTCATGGTTCTAGGGTTTTTTACCATTAAAAGCGTTTTTGTCATTCCGACGATAGGAGGAATCTTGACGCTTCCTAACCACTTCGTTTAGAGTCGTTAAGATTCCTCCTATCGTCGGAATGACAAAAGGCTTACTTCTTGAAAATCAGACCGGCGTACTGCCGCAGCGACCGACGCCAGGTTTGCCACTCGTGCAACGTACCCGGCGACTCGTAATACACGTGCTTGATGCCCGCTTTGTCCAGGGCTTCGTGGAAACCTTTCACGCCGGTATACATCCGCTCCGGTTCTTTGGTACCGATGCTCACATACACCAGCTTCATCTTTTTGTTGAACGCATCAGCATCGGCCCAGGCTCCGTCGTAAAGTTGTTTGATATCGGCACCCGGCTGCAAACGCCCGGCTCCGCTGAACCCGCCGATGTAGGCAAACTTGTCGAGGTTGGTCATCGTCGTCTGGAAGGTCTGGAAGCCGCCCATCGACAGCCCCGCCATCGCCCGGCTGTCCCGATCCGTCAGCGTCCGAAACTGCTTGTCGATCATCGGAATCACTTCTTTCACCAGCACCTCAGGAAACACGTTGGCGGTCATGCCGCCGGTGGCGCTGACAGGCTTGGTGGGGTCGGTGGCGTAGCCGCGTTCCATCACCACGATCATGGGCGTTGCTTTTCCCTCGGCAATCAGGTTGTCGAGAATGAAGTCCATTTTACCCTGCGTCGGCCAGCCAGTTTCGTCTTCGCCCGAGCCATGTTGCAGGTACAGCACGGGGTAGCGTTTCTTCGGATTTTCGTCGTAACCGGCAGGCGTATAGACATTGGCCCGGCGCCAGGCTTTGGTCATGTCAGAGTAGTAATTGACGGAACGTACCTGACCGTGTGGCACATTTTTGGGCTGGTAATAGTCCATGTCCTTATCTGGAATATCGATGCCGCTGGCCATACGGCCCATGCCGTAGAACGTCTGGCTCGCGGGGTCGCAGATGGCGATGCCGTCGGCAATGAGCGAGTAATAGTGAAAGCCTTCGCCGACCGGTTCCGTCGTGACGGTCCAGAAGCCGCTGGTATCTTTCACCATGTCGTACTTCTTCATCAAGTCAATTTGCAGTTTACGGGCGTCTGGTGCTTTCACCCGAAACACCACCCGATTATCAGGCAGAATCTGCGGGTATTTCTGCCCCGGAATATTGGTCGATGCCGGAACGCCCGCGTTTTGGGCCTGAGCCGACACCGTCAGGGCAACAACCCCGATGAGCAATGCGATGATCGTTTTCATGGTAAGGGTTTAGAAAATGTGTTGGGTACGTTACTTTGCCTGTGGCGTTATGATCTGGTATTTACCGCTCAAATGCATGAGGCTGAATACGTACATCAGCCCGTCGTAGTATGGATCGAAATAGCCGTCTTCGAACGGTTCCAGTTTGGCTTTCCACAAAGCATGCACAAAATCGAGGCTGTTCTTCTCCTTATTGATGAGCGAGAGCGTCGCCGATGTAGACACCAGCCCAATCGAATGACGGAGCTTTTTTACCGGTCCCGCCTGAAGAATGAACTCAGGCCGTGAGCCGTCCAGGTTAAACTGATCGTCGTAGGTGTCCATCCCTTTTGAGCGCAGGAAATTCTGAAACCGTTTGGCGTAATCTTCATGCCAGGCTTTGTCTTTGCCATACCAGGTATAATCCATGGCGATGTTCATAGGCACCCGCCACGAATCGTAGCGGAACGCCGAGGGCGACCAACGGGTGTCGTGCGGTTTGCCGCTGAACTCGGTATAATCGGCGTTGAGGCCCGTGACGGGGTGACAGGCGCGGTGCAGAAACACCCGCGACGTATCAGCGCATTCCTTGTAAAACGCTTCATGTCCGTCTTTGGCATACACGGCCCACGTTTCGTAAAAAGCAGGCAGGTGATACGACGGGTCGGTCCATTTGTACATGGCTCCTTCCGGCACAAATGAAATCTGTTTGGCATCGGTGTTGATCAGATTATAGATGTTGCCGGTGCCGTCTTTTTTCCACATCGCATCCAGAATCCGCCGGGCCTCGCCGTAATAGTTAATGCCCGTGTTGTTGGCCCATTTGTTGGCTGCAAACAGCAGACTGGTAATGTAATACAACTCGCCGTCCGACGCCGACCCTTCCGAGTTTTTCTTCATTGTCTCCGGGTTGATGCTCCAGGCGAAATAGGCTTCGCGTGGCCCGCTCTGGTGTTGCAGGTACTTTTTTGACCACCGCCAGATCCGGTCGAACACGTCCTTTTTATCGAGCTGCACGGCGATCATCATGCCATACGACAGACCCTCCGTTCGGGCATCTTTGTTCTTCACATCCGACACATACGCCATCGTATCGCCCACCTCAAAATAGACTTTGTTCGCGCCTTCAAACACGTCGTGGTACGCCTTCGCCAGCTTTGCGTCGATGTCGGCCTGTTTGTAG
>JANPJE010000087.1:0-11959 GCA_031425355.1 Spirosoma sp.
GGGTTCATGTGCTTAACCAGTACCGGCTCACTGCTTACACTCGCCAAAGGTCTTCCGGGCTTCGGACTAAGCTAATCCAGAAACAAGTATTAACTATGAAATCGTAAAAAGGTTGTTCATAAAGTCTGTTTTTGAGCAAAATAACGAAACGTATCTTGTGTCAGCCGACTCCAACCCACAGATGTCGAGCCTGCCCAATTGGGGCGTACGCCTTGTCGTACGCCAGTTAGCTTCACTGGTTAAAGCCTACTTTGGGGCGTTCACCCTCTTGCCGGGTACCTTGCAAACCTACAAAAACGCTGCTCAACCGGAGCCTAGCCTGGCCTCTGCTGCTTGTCGACCCCTACCTGACTTGCAAACGAACAGCCTCCGGGCGTGGCATTCCGTTTATGATGGCAACAGCAATTTTTACCTGTTTGTCAATGTCTTTCAGCTTGGCAATCGAGTGAATTAACCCCCGTTTCTTACCATCAGTCAATCGTTCGTAGCGGGTTTTTAACTCGTCGTCCTGAGCTAAAAGTGCTTCCAATACTTCGGGTACGTCAACGCCTAACTCACTGGGGTCTTTCTGAAGTTCACATAAGACATTACTGCCAACCCCCTTGTTAAGAGCTTTTAAGCGTTTAGTTGATAAGATGATGAAAAAATCACCATCGCCAAGATGATTAAGACCGCATTGGTAACTGATCTGATTGTCAAGCGTACAGACCAGACGAGTGGCTCGTTTTTGAGGAAACTGCTCAACGATATCGGCCCCAATCCTCAAAAAGGAATAGCCGCCTTTTCGCTCGTCTAACTGCTCAATAGTCAACTTTAATTCTAATGCGTTCATGGATTTCACCTAACCGTTTAACCTGACCCGTCGGGGCGTCGGCCCTGTCGACCGAAACACCGAAATGAAAGCTAATTTATGGATTCGCACCCAACGCCCGAAAGGGCTGATGGTAAACGAGTTACTTGCCTAAACGCGAACACTTTGCACCTTTACACCCTTTCCCTTGTTGGGCTGAAAACTCTCCTTAGGGGGCGAGCAACCTGTCGCCGGAAACGACCCCACGCGGAGCGGACCACCGACGCACGTTTCGATTTCTCATCTTTTCTATGGTTTGTCCCTACCGATAAACCTACCTTTACCTAACAAGAAGTTGACAGCTCTTTCAACATTTTTTTCACGACTTACTTCCGTTTTAAGATTAGCCAAATATCTAACTATTTCCAACTTTCTTGATGCCGGTAAATTATCAAAAACAGTTTTAGCTTCCTCATTTTCAGTCAGTGCATTTAAAAAACTATGTGGTAGGTCAATCTCTCTATTCCTTGAGTCAAATCCGACAGTTATTTCAATCGTCTCTCCAATAAGTTTTGGTGAATTTTTGAGCATAGATGTATTAATATACAGTCGCCATTCACCACTATATTTTACTAAAGTCTGTTTATAGGGTTTGTCGTTAATTGTCCCATTGATAGGAATGTGTCCTTTGTCCTTACTGGCTTGTCTAAATATTTCTTGAAGTATGTCATTAGGTACAAATACGAATGGATTAATTCCAATAATTTCTATTTCTGCTCTGAATCTGCACATTTCCGTTGACAGTTCACCATTAGTTTGTAGTGGTTACTTGAATAAATACTCACCTGCCCAATCGGGGCGTTCACTCTGTCACATGGAACCTGCCGAACAAGCAAAAAACTCAACCTCTGCGGCCTGCTTCCTGTCGACCGAAACGCCGAAATGGAGGCCAATTTATGGATTATCACCCAACGCCCGCAGGGGCTGATGACGAGCGTAGCGAGACATTTGCACCCCTGTTTGGTTGGGCTGCGGGCCTCGGTACTCAAGCAATTATCCTGTCAGAGGTGACACGCCCACGCAGCGCCAACCACAAACGCACAAACCCAACTCACCGGGAAAGGGCCGCGACCTGTCCGCCGAGCGCGAAGTGGGTACGTGGCTGTCACACAAGTTCGGCTTGTCGGACGCAACCCGCCCCGCTCAGGTACGTTGCCTGACGAGGAGGTAGGCCTGTCAGAGGTGACCACGAAACGAAAGCAAAGAACCATCATCAAGTACTTATCCTGTCAGCCGAAACCCGCCCCCGCCACATACATGAATGGCCACCCAACACATTATTGTACGTAACATCACTTAATATCAATCGACTGATTATCAGGGGATTGATATTAAGCGTCTGCTTCTTTAATCAGATGCATTTTAGGCTTCATACCACAATCATAAACAGCTAAGTCTGTTTATGCAAGGGAAGTACTTGAAAAGCGTTTATTAAGCGGGGTGTATTTACTTAACGTAGTAGTATAGACGTTTGCCCGATGCCGTTACGTCAGAAAACGAGATCGGTTGTCAGGCGATCTTGCCGGGTTTCCCAAACATGCGTTGCCTTAAACACACTACGTTACGCCGTATAACCATCAGCCGTGACGGAATATGAAGATTAATGAAAACGCCGAATGATACACAGGGCATTAGCCGTTTATCCTGTTTGTGACAGGGTTCACTTTATGAAAAGCCCTGATTTTTCCGGTAACTTGTGGCATGAATAGTGAAAGTAGTGCGCTCCAAACGACCAATACACTGATTTCCCCCGCTGAATCGACCCGTACCGACGGGCCGTGTAACGACGGACCGTCGGCCAAGCCCCGCTTCGATGATATTTTTATGGATTTGGCCGTGAATTTGGCTAAGCGGTCACACTGCATCAAGGCGCAGGTTGGGGCCGTGCTGACCCGCGATACGCGAATTATTTCCATCGGCTACAATGGCCCACCCGCCGGAACGCATAACTGCGATGAAGAATTTCCGGGTGTCGGGTGCCCCCGTGACTCGAAGGGGTCGTGCTCGCTCGCCCTTCATGCCGAACAAAATGCCATTTTGTATGCCGCCAAAAACGGGTCCGAGATCGAAGGAGCCACGATCTACGTAACGCTGTCGCCGTGCATTGCCTGCGCCCGAATTATTTACAGCATGAAAATCGCTCGTGTGGTTTTCCTGAACTCCTACGCCGAATACAAAGGCATTGCATCCGATGAAGGCGTCGATTTTCTGCGTCGGTTTGGCGTTACAGTCGAACGGTATCGTTCCGGCGATGCCGCGCCCGTCGTCCAACAGACGCCATGAATATTCTGGCGCACGCCTACCTGTCGAATCGGCATCCAGAGTTGCTTATCGGGAATTTTATCGGCGATTTTATCAAGGGTGACCCGGCCAATGCCCGCCACAAACTGACTCCGGGCGAAGTGGCGGGCGTTCGGCTGCACCGTGCCATCGACTCCTTTACCGACGCTCATCCGGCCGTTGCCGCCGTGCGCGATCTGCTACGTCCGCGTTGCCACAAGTACGCGGGGGCTGCCGTTGATATTTTCTTCGATCATTTTCTGGCTGTTGATTTTCAGCGACTTACCAATGATTCGCTGTCCGGATTCATCCATGTTTTCTACCAGACGTTGCAGGAAAATCACGTTCGTTTGCCAGTGCCTGCTGCCCGAATGGCCGATTACATGATTCGGCAGGACTGGCTTACCAACTACCAGTTCACCGAAGGCATCGACCGCTCGTTGACAGGTGTTTCCCGTCGAACGGCCTTCCCGTCGGGTTTAGACACGGCCATCGAGGATTTTACAGAGTACTACGACCAGATTGCTGCGCATTTCGCGTATTTTTGGCCTGCTTTAGTCGAACACTGTCAACAAACGCGTCAGGCGTTAACCTACTCATGAACCAGAAAACAACATTCGTCTCCCTCGCCGTCACGGCTCTATTTCTTTGCATTTTATTCATGCAGAGCGGTTGGAAAAAAGCCGAACCCTGGCGTCCCGATCAGCTACTCGAACCGGCTGATCTGGCGGCTACTATTACCGATTCAGATTCGGCTAAGCCGCTCATCATCAGCATTGGACCGGGGGCCTCCATCAAATCATCGGTAGCAATCGGGCCGGGCAGTGAAGCCGAAAATCTGGCGAAATTAGAGAAACTGCTGAGCAAAGAGTCTAAAAATCGCGCCATCGTGATTTACTGCGGATGTTGCCCGTTTGCGAAATGCCCGAATGTTCGCCCGGCATTTACAAAATTGAACGAGATGGGTTTCAAAAACCATAAACTTCTGAACTTAACCAAAAACATCAAAACCGACTGGCTCGACAAGGGTTACCCGGCGGTGGAGTAACGATATACGTACCGCCATAAACTACGAACAGAATACCGTATAAACTGAATTGCTGCTTTGATTCCTGCCGTCGACACCCTGTTGAAAGACATCCGCAACAAGCGGATTGCACCCGTTTACCTCATTCATGGCGACGAGCCATTTTACCTCGACCGCATTGCCGAAGAACTCGAAAAAGTGGCCGTACCGGTTGCTGAGCGGGGTTTTAATCAGTTTATCCTGTTCGGGAAAGACACCGATGCCGGGGCCGTGCTGAATTATGCCCGTCGCTATCCGTTCATGGCCGAACGCCAGTTGGTGCTGGTGAAAGAGGCTCAGCAAATGGGGGGAATCGGCGATAAATCGACCCAGACCTTATTTGAGGACTACGCGCTCAACCCGCTTTCCAGTACGATCCTGATGCTCTGCTACGTGAAAGAAGAGGGAAAGCCGGGATTAGACGAGCGGAAATCGTGGGTAAAAGCCTTCGGAAATAAAGGCAAACTGTTGGGTGTCAAGAAATTATATGATAATAAACTGCCCGATTGGGTAGGGGAGTACTGCCGGGAGCAGGGCGCGAAAGTAAGTCCGAAAGCCTGTCAACTGCTGGCCGACCACATCGGAAATGACCTCAAACGGCTGGCGAGTGAGATCGACAAGATTCTGATCAACCTGCACGTTGGCGAAGAGATTTCAGCCGCTACGGTCGAGCGATTGGTTGGAATCAGCAAAGAATACAACGTTTTCGAACTTCAGAAAGCCCTCGTTCAGCGCGACGTAGTGAAGGCGAACCAGATTGTCGATTACTTCGCCCGTAACCCCAAAGACAATCCATTGGTCGTTATTCTGGCCCAGTTATTTGGGTATTTCAGTAAAGTTGTGCTGGTACAAGCCTCTAAAGATCAGACCGATAAGGGCCTGGCTCCGCTGCTGGGAGTCAATCCGTTTTTTGTGAAAGATTACCTGTCTGCCGCCCGCACGTTTCCGCTGCTCAAAGTGGCTGCCATCATCCACGCCATCCGCCAGGCCGACGCCCGCAGCAAAGGCATCGACGCCCCCACCATGAGCGAAGGCGACATTCTGCGCGAACTGGTTTTCGAGGTGCTGCATTGACCGTCACATAGGCCATCACAAATTATTATGAACCGGAAACAGAAGTTCCGGGCAACACCAATAACCGCATTTGCAGGCCTCAATACGTGCCAACTTGTCAGGAAATGCGGTTTTGGCCGGGCTTTTGCCCATCTTTGCCTATGAATTTCTGGAAGAGAAATAGAAGCTCAGTAATGGAAAACAAAGACATTTTGGACGAACAGGTGTCCACCGATATGCAACAACCTGACAACCTGACAACCGATACGTCGGACGGCGCACCGGCTGACCGCGATGAGGCCGTAACGACCGCAACGGCGGACCGCGATGAAGCCGTAACCATCAATGGCGGAGAACCCGAAGAGCCTACGGAAATGACACCCACCGAAGAGGTCGTTGCCGAAGTAGAGACCGAACCGGAATCGGACAAAACCAGCCGCGAATTAGGCGAACTGAAAGATAAGTACCTCCGTTTATACGCTGATTTCGAGAACTTTCGCCGACGTACCGCCCGAGAAAAACTTGATCTGATCGGTAACGCCAATGAAGGCATGTTGCAGGCTCTGATCCCCGTCGTTGACGACTTCGAGCGTGCCATGCAGTCTATCGAAAATACGAACGACGTAGCGGCTTTGAAAGAAGGTGTCTCCTTGATTCATAACAAGTTATTCAGGACGCTTGAAGGTAAAGGCCTGAAACCGATGGTGGCCAAAGGCGAACCGTTCAACGCAGACTTGCACGAGTCGGTTACGCAGTTTCCGGCTCCCAGCGATGATCTGAAGGGCAAAGTGATCGACGAAATAGAGAAAGGATATTACCTGAATGACAAGGTCATCCGGTTTGCAAAAGTGATTGTAGGCAGTTAATTAATGGTGACTGGTTGATTGGTTAATTAGTTGAACTTAGGCTGTATCAGTTAGTCAACTAATTAACCAATCAACCAGTCACCATTCAAAAATATGGCAACGAAGCGCGATTATTACGAAATACTGGGCGTCGATAAGAACGTCTCAGCGGAGGATTTGAAGAAAGCTTATCGGAAGATGGCGATTAAATACCACCCCGATAAAAACCCCGACGATCCCACTGCCGAAGAGAAATTTAAGGAAGCCGCCGAGGCCTACGACGTACTGAACGATCCGCAGAAAAAGGCTCGCTATGACCAGTTTGGCCATGCCGGAATGGGTGGTGCCGCCGGTGGGTACGGTGCCGGTGGGCCGACGATGGAAGATATTTTCAGCCAGTTTGGCGACGTTTTCGGCGACGATTCGCCCTTTGGGAGCTTCTTTCGGGGTGCCCAGGGCGGTGGCGGTGGTCGGCAGCGCGTTCGTCGCGGCTCCGATCTGCGCATCAAACTGAAACTAAATTTGCAGGAAGTTGCCAACGGGGTTGAGAAAAAAATAAAGGTTAAGCGGCACGTAACCTGCAACACCTGCGGGGGGAACGGCTCCAAAAACGGCGCTGCCGTGCAAACCTGTACGACCTGCCAGGGTACCGGACAGACGCGCAAAGTGGTGAATACGATGCTCGGTCAGATGGTATCGACAAGCACCTGCCCAACCTGTAACGGCGAAGGTAAAATTGTAACGGATCGCTGTGATGCCTGCTTCGGTGAAGGGCGCGTGTTGCAGGAAGACGTTATCCCAATCAAAATTCCAGCCGGTGTTGCCGAAGGCATTCAGTTGTCGGTTGGCGGCAAAGGCAACGTACCACCACGCGGTGGCGTAGCGGGCGATTTGCTTATTGTTGTTGAAGAAGAAGAAGATGCTGACCTCAAACGCGATGGCAACAACGTCGTATTCGACCTGTATATCAGCTTCATCGACGCAGCCATTGGCACAAGTGTCGAAGTGCCCACCATCGACGGGAAGGCCCGCATTACGCTCGACCCCGGTACGCAGAGCGGCAAGATGTTGCGGCTGAAGGGGAAAGGCATCAAAGAACTGAACGGTTACGGGCGGGGCGACGAAATCGTTCATGTCAATGTCTGGACACCGAAAGCTCTTTCGCCAGACGAGCGGAATACGCTGGAGAAGCTACGCAACTCGCCGAACTTCCAGCCGAAGCCAAACAAGAATGAAAAAGGCTTTTTCGACAAGATGAAGGATTTCTTTCACGATTGATTTTATCCGGTTAAAAAAACGGCGGTGTCAGATACAGGAATCTGATACCGCCGTTTTTTTTAAGAACTACCCACATTTACCAGCTCACCGGTAAGGGCATTTACTGGTCGGTTACTACTTCTGAGACATCATAAAAATCAGCAGATGAATTACAAACAGATACAGCCGCCCGATTATTTGAAGAGTTATGTTCGGTATTTTTGGGTGCTGGAAAGTAGCGATACAAAAACCTTTAGGCCAATTGCCGATGGCTGTCCAGGGCTTATTTTTCAACCGTCCGAAAAAGGTACATTTTACGATCAGGCTGGTAAGCAACTGCCCGCCATAGTTCTATACGGACAAACCATCCGTCACCGGGAGATTCATATACGTGGGAATTTTAGTGCAATGGGTTTAAGCTTTTATCCGAACGCGCTGAAATCTGTTTTTAGGTTCGATGCCGATGAACTGACTGATACGTGTGCTGATTTACGGGAAGTCTCTAAAAAGCAGGATCTTTATTTACTGGATCAGCTTATGAGTGCGAACTCTGCCAGTCATCAAATTGAGTATCTATCTGCTTATTTATTAGCCCAGATCAGCAAAAGTAACCCACACCAGGACCGGCCGATGCAGTACGCGCTGTCGCAGATGATCAAATCGGAGGGAAGCGTTTCTCTAAAAGAATTACAGCAGAAACTAATCATAACCGAACGAAGCTTTGAGCGTAAATTCAAGCACTACGTTGGTATTTCTCCAAAGTTATTTTCGAGGATCTGTCGTTTTCAGGCCTCACTAAATCAATTAAGAACCAATAGGTTCGGTAAACTTTCGGACATCGCCTTCGACAACGGCTACGCAGACCAATCGCACTTTATCCGTGTATTTAAAGAGTTTTCCGGGTCTGTCCCTGATCGATATCGGAAACAATCGAACGAGCTTATCGGAAATTCACCCGACTGGTTATAACAGACCTTGTCGGTTTTGTTCTATTTGAACGCCTACATTCCTCATAGTTTTGTTTAAAAAACATAGCTATGAAACTACTTATCTTTGGATCAACCGGCAGTATTGGTCGTCAACTTGTTGGGCAGGCTCTTGAACAGGGACATACTGTGAGCGCATTTGCCCGCAATCCAACAAAGGCAGGATTCGATGAACACCCTAATCTCCACATTTTCCGGGGCGACGTATTGGATGTAGCTTCGGTCGAAAAGGCAGTACACGATCAGGAAGCTGTATTATGTGCCCTCGGTGCTGGCAGAAAAGGCAACGTTCGGTCGGAAGGGACGCGGAACATAGTCCGGGCAATGGAGCAGGCGGGTGTAAAGCGTCTTATCTGCCAAACCACATTGGGCATGGGTGACAGCCGGGGTAATCTAAACTTCTTCTGGAAGTATGTCATGTTTGGTTTTTTTCTTCGGGATGCCTATGCCGATCATGCAATTCAGGAGGAGCACGTAAGACAAAGCCAGTTAGATTGGGTACTCGTTCGCCCGGCAGCGTTTACCGACGGTCCTCGTACCAGTCATTACCAGCATGGCTTTAACGCGTCTGCCAGTGGGCTGTCGCTCAAAATTTCCCGCGCCGATGTTGCCGATTTTATGCTAAAGCAGTTAGCCAGCAATACGTACCGGCATCAGGCACCGGGCTTATCGTATTAACCAATCCAAAGAAAAGTAGCTCATGCCAACGCTTCAGAACATCACACTGGCAAGTGCCTGCACAACGACCGCGCTGATGGCCGGTCTTTTCTATGCGTATTCCTGCTCGGTAAATCCTGGGCTGAACCGTTTACCGGATGCAGCCTATTTGGCTGCTATGCAATCCATTAACAGAGCCATCCTGAATCCTGCTTTTTTCATTGGCTTTATGGGTGCAACGGTGCTGTTACCACTCAGTACCTGGTTGCATTACGGTCAGCCGATTTCGCTCCGTTTCTGGCTCTTGTTATTGGCAACAGTCGTGTACCTGGTGGGTGTGTTTGGCGTTACAATGCTGGGTAACGTTCCTTTGAATGAAACCCTGGATTTATTTAATGTACAGACGGCGACCGTAGAAGACATTACCGCTCAACGCGCTGCATTCGAATCGCCCTGGAATCAGTTGAATACAATTCGTACAAGTGCATCCGTACTGGCCGTTATCCTTGTTATCATTGCCTGTCTTAGTCCAAAGGATGTTTAATGAGCACGACGGTTGCGGCTGGGTGGTTGATTGAAAAGCTATAAAAACCAGTTAGTCTTGTTGTCTCCGGGAATATTCGGTACCACCACGAAGTTCTGATCGGAGGCAAAAGATTGCATGAATTGTAAAAAAATAAGTAATCGAGTAGACGTGAACACGCTTTGTTGCATCAGTTTAAAACAGGGCACTTGTACAACAAAAAGCCACTGGAGCGTTACGTAGTAAATCCTCAGCGACTATGAACAAACTAATTATTTTATCATTTATCGGTCTGGTAAGCTGCCAGCCGGACGACCTTCCCAACGACGTAGCCGCCCGTGCCGCCGGTCGTTTCGCGGTTCAGTCCTACGTAGTGAATGGCGACACACTTTATACGAGTATGGGTATCAATAAAATCGGTGTTAGTGAATTTTATATCATCGTAGATCGGAAGAAGCCTGATTCAGTACGGGTAGGAAGTGCCTACAAAAAAATTGGCGACGCTGGGATTGTCATGTCTATAAAAGACGTTGGTGTCAGCGAAACAAACGGCACGTTTCAACTGACAGCTCCCCCTACCGTTTCTTCGGATTATGAAAGCAGCATTGATGGTAATACCTTTTATGAACATACTGGATTAGGTAATGGTGGGGTTATTGTATTTCCACTTTCATACGTACTGAAAAAGCCCAATGATCCAGCTTTAGAAGGCGTATTTATCTCAGCGAAAAAGTGACGGGCGATACGGAATAAGCATCGGCAAAGCCGACAAAAAAACGAATGTTTAGATAATTCTGGTTATAGAACAGTCCTGATCTGTTTCGACTAATGAGTTATTCGATAAAAAACGAATTATTGTTGAAAAAAATCCTGTGGCTTGACACCTTGTTAGGGGGAGCAACGGCTATCATAGGGTTGCTCTATTTCGCAGCGTTGGCAACTGTTTTGGGCTTTACAAACTCCTCAATTATAACTGTAGCAATCATCAATCTACTGTACGCTATTTTCGCTTTTATACTTGCCGTTGAGAAACCAACTTCAGTCAAATTACTTAGACTACTGATTTATGCAAACTGGATTTGGACAGCCATCAGCGTACTCATGATTTTCACTCATTTTAGTCGTGCCACCAATTTAGGGGGCTTATTCTTACTGCTCCAACCGGTTGTTGTGGGTGGATTAGCCTACCTGGAGAAGAATCAGATCGTTGCCGTGAAAGCGGTATAGTACGTATTTTGACTCAAACAAGTGCATTTATGAATAAGATTTAAGTATGGAACGCGTCATAACCTGGTGCTGTATTCTGCTGAATATTGGGCTGCTGATTCCACTCACTAATGCTCAGTCGACATACCCACCCCCATGTAATCAGGTACAGCAAGTCAAACTGGATATTGATCAAACGAAGCGGCAGATCTTATCCGAATTTATTAGCAACTGTGTGCGAAATAAGTACTGGATAAATGATAAAGGAATCGTTCTTCTGAAGGAATATCGGAATGAGCAGGGTAAATTATGTTGGTTACTCTTACCAAGCATTGACGACAGTTATAAAGATAATCCCCCCAATCGGTTTGTTTCTTTTCAGGGAGATATTATCCTGGTTTTTGATGCTGATTTAAGCGGAAAGAGCAAAGAATCTACAGGTGATAAGGCCGCATTAAGGCAATGTCTGGAGCAAATAATTGGTGATCGCGTTTACAGTCGGCCTACGGTAAAAAGCCGATGGGCCGACACCGTTATGCTCTTCACAAATCGTACGTTGAAAGAAGGAGCACGACGGCTATCGGGCGGGAATGGAGGTAGTTTGATTATCATCTTTGATGGAGATGGAAGTTATCGAAAGCTATTACCCGTTTAACACCAATATAAGTTGGTTTTAGTAAAGTTCGCTTCAACCATCTCATCCAAATTATGCCGTCAATTACATAACTTCAGGTATAACCCCATCTGGTAAAAGTTAAAGCAAAAAGGAGGACTTACACAGCCCTCCTTTTTGCTTTAACCCGACGTCATTTGCGATCAACCAAACGCGTTAATATGCTTCTGAAAGATGGCTTCGTATTTAGTGGCGGCTGCCGTTTGTTTGGCTGCTTTGCAGGCTTCGACAATGGTTTGTAGAATGTATAAATCAGAATCAGGATTGCCGAAGCGGTTGCCGTTGCCACTCTTGTCGTAAGTAAGGGCCTGATCGGCGCGGGTAGCCATGATGTCGGCAATTTCGAGGGCTTTTTTGCTGTCGCCCACTTCAAACAGGAATCGTACATAATTCGATGAAATCTGGTCGTACGGAATACTCTTGTCCGGGATCACCTTCAGCGAATAATCCAGCACCTCTTTGGCTTTGGCTTTGTTGCCTTCCCGAATCAGTTGGTCGGCAAGGCGGAAAAACGCGATACGTGCCGAAATCACCGGCGGCCCCTTATACGTCTCGTCATAATA
>JANPJE010000088.1:0-6953 GCA_031425355.1 Spirosoma sp.
GTGGGTTGTGTTTCGGGCGACTGCGAAGATGGAACGGGTGTATTTGTTTACCCAACCCGCGAACGATATACCGGGGAGTTTGAAGAGGGCGATAAACACGGTGAAGGCACGGAATACTACGCCGATGGCAAGGTAAAATACAAGGGAAATTTCCGCGACAACCTTCGCTCCGACTACGGCGTTTATTACTATCGAAACGGCGATAAATACATGGGGTGGTTCCAGAATAACGTACCAAACGGCAAGGGAACCTATCATTTCGCCGATGGCGATAAAATCGTGGCTACGTTCCGAAACGGGCAGCCGGTTCAATAGCAAGTAGGGTAGAAAGGGAAGAGGGGGAGAAAAGGGACAGCGACGTCCCTTTTCTCCCCCTCTTCCCTTTCTACCCTCTCCTCCTAAAATTCCAGTATCGTCTTCTCGATAATATCACAGGCTTCGTGCATCTGGTCTTCGTTAATGACGAGCGGGGGTGCAAACCGGATTTTGTCGCCGTGGGTAGGCTTGGTCAGCAGGCCGTTCTCCTTCAATTTCAGGCATATTTCCCAGGCTGTTTCGCTGCCGAGATCCGGGCGTTCGGTAATGACAATGGCGTTGAGTAATCCTTTTCCACGTACTGACTTAACGAGTTCTGTTTTTTGACTCAGAGCCGTCATTCGGGCGCGAAAAACTTCGCCCATCGCGGCCGCATTTTCGGTGAGTTTTTCGTCTTCAACTACGCGAAGGGCTTCCATCGTGACGACGCAGGCCAGCGGATTACCGCCATACGTACTGCCGTGTTCGCCAGGTTTGATAGTCAGCATCACCTCGTCCGATGTCATAACTGCCGAAACGGGCATGGTGCCACCCGACAGGGCTTTTCCAAGCACGAGCAAATCAGGTTTTACCCCCTCATGATCGCAGGCAACGCGCATACCCGTCCGCCCGATGCCCGTCTGCACTTCGTCGGCAATGAATAGTACGTTGTATTTGGTACACAGGTCACGCACACCACGCAGGTAGCCTTCGTGCGGCACAACCACACCCGCTTCGCCCTGAATTGGCTCAACCATGAACCCGGCAATGTTCGGATCACTTTTGAACGTGTCTTCCAGCGCGTTGAGATCGTTATACGGAATAATGATATAGCCCGGCAGCAGCGGACCAAAATCGTTGGTGCTGCTGGGGTCTGTCGACGACGAAATAGCCGCCAGCGTTCGGCCCCAGAAGTTTCCGGCGGCAAAAACCACCTTCGCCTGATCCTGCGGAATACCTTTGACTTTATAGGCCCATTTACGGGTTAGTTTCAGAGCCGTTTCGCCCCCTTCGGCCCCGGAGTTCATAATCAGAGCTTTGTCGAAGCCGAAAAACTCACACAGGAATTTCTCGCACAGACCAGTTTTATCATTGTAGAACGCCCGCGAAGTCAGCGTGAGACGCTGGGCCTGTTCAATCATGGCGTTGATGATGCGCGGGTGGCAATGCCCTTGACTGACAGCACTATAAGCAGACAAAAAGTCGAAATAGCGTTTATCATCGACATCCCAAACGAAAATACCTTCGCCCCGCGTCAATACCGCCGGAATGGGATGATAGTTATGAGCACCATATCGCCATTCCAATTGCATGGCTTTATCGGTGGCCGAGGTGGTGGTTGTCGGTTCGAGTATCATAGTGAAAAGCGGTTAAACTGAGTTTGTTGGAGGGATGCGGCACATTGTCTGCAACTATCTGGCAGAACAGTCCGTTTGTTTCCAAAAATACGGCTTCTTTAACAGACGCCCAAAAACGATGCCGTTGCAGCCACAGAAGAAAAAGATTCCGGGTTTGGCCGATGAGGACTTTTACTATACACCCGAAGGATTCGTCGTTTTCACGGCGGCCCATCACCTCAAACGGGGCTACTGTTGCAAGAACGGGTGCCGTCATTGCCCGTACGGATACAAAAAAAAGGAAGGATGACTTGCAGATTCCGAATAATTTAGCCAATTTTGCGCCCTCATACGGAAAACGAGTACGGTAATGGCCAGAATTTGTCAAATCACAGGAAAGCGCACACGCACGGGAAACAACGTTTCTCACGCTAATAATAAAACCAAGCGTAAATTTTTCCCGAACCTGCAAAAGAAGCGGTTCTTCGTCGAATCGACCGGCGAATGGATTACGTTAAGAGTCGCTACGTCGGCGATCAAAACCATCAACAAAAACGGTCTAGAAGCAACGCTTCAGAAGGCTTACGAACGCGGTACACTAACAGTCTAACGCGTCGCAAAACAATCCATCGAGCCTCTTCCGGTCAGGAGGAGGCTTTTTGTGTTTTGTTTATAGTCAATTAGTTGATTGGTTAATTGGTTAATCAGTTGGTTAGTGACTAATCGACTGATTAACCAATTAACCAATCAACTAATTGACTGATTAACTAATCAACCAACTGTGAAACTAACTTTTGAAGACCTCATTGTTTTTGAGAATGAGGACTATATTCTTATTAACAAACCGCCCCGTGTAGCCTCGCTGGATGAGCGCACTATCGACCGGGGCGGACAAAGTATTCTGCGGCTGGCAAAAGCCTATCATGCTGATGCGCAGCTTGGTCACCGTCTTGATAAAGAGACGTCCGGCATTCTGGCTATTGCCAAAAACCCGGAGGCATACCGGCATCTGGCCATGCAGTTTGAGCACCGGGAAGTCACGAAACGCTACCACGCTATTACGAACGGGGTACATAACTTTGAAGGCATTTCCGTTTATTTACCTATTTCGCCCGTTAAAGATGGAACAGCGGTCAGGATTGATCGCGAGAATGGTAAAGTAGCTGAAACCATTTTCAATACGTTAAAAGCGTATAGGACAACGACGCTGGTTGAGTGTATGCCCGTTACGGGCCGTATGCACCAGATTCGGGTGCATTTGATGTGCCTGAAAGCCCCCATTGTCAACGACGCGACGTACGGCGGAAAACCGGTTTATCTGTCGGATGTGAAGCGCAAATTCAATCTGAAAGAAGGGACTGAAGAACTACCGCTCATCAACCGCGTTGCGCTCCACGCCCATTCACTAACCTTCTCGATGCTTAATGGTGAGGAGCAAACGTTTGTGGCGCCTTACCCAAAGGATTTCGGGGTGCTGGTGAAGCAGTTGGAGAAGTTCGCCTGATATACAGACAAAAATCGCTTTCGGGGTAAAGTAAGCTAATTTCTTAGTTTTCTGTAAGGTTTGCTCCGAAGCGAAAAGATGCACAAATAAAGGCGCTATTTACTCAGACACTTGACTAAACACAGAAAAGCTAAAGCAATGCTGCCTTAGCTTTTCTGGAAAAATTCTATGTGTACTAAGCCTTTGTGTTGACAGACTGGCTATCATAAAGGCCAGGCTTACGCTCAATTAAAGCCCTGCTGACGCAAATAAGCCTTGTCAGATTCATCACGAGGATGAACGCCTACGACGATACCACCGCTCTTAAGACCGGATTCATACGCTTTGGCTGTTTCTTCCGGAATACCCGAATTCACTAAAGCACCGATCAACCCACCAGCCAGACCCCCGGCACCAGCACCGGCTAAACCAGCCGCCAGCGGACCGGCAATCAGTAAGCCTAAGCCCGGCAAAGCCAGAGTCGTTCCTATAGCAGCTATAGCAGCCGCTACCGCACCCACCGTACCTCCAATGGCAGAACCTTTGCCAGCCCCTTCCATCGCTTTGTCCGTCAACGCAGAATCGTCCGAGTCACTACGATCAAAATGCTGTTTACGGGTCTCGTCCGTCATGACGATATTTACATCGTCTTTCGAGAAGCCGTGAGATAACAGCGAGTCGTAAGCGGTCTCGGCCGCGTCGCGACTATTGAATATGGCCGTCATCATTGGCATCGATCCGGACGAATTATTCGAGTTGGTGTTGTCTGTTTGATTCATCATAATAAATTGTTGAGTTTTGTTTTGTAAGCCGACTAAGTAGATTTAGTAAGCAAAGAAATTAACACGGAGGGGGGGGGTTTGTTTTAGAAAATTGACTGAGTGGTACAGATAAAAGCGAATTGTCAGGCTTTATTTTGACAGTAAATAACAGCCAGACAGCCCATTAAAAAGCGTTATCATTCCTCCCTCCTCTGCCCCTCTTTTTTCAATATCAAAAGGCTAACTGTTTCATTTTCAGTAGACTGCTGACAGCAATCTGATCGTTTTTCTTTCAGAAGGTGTCAAACGAATAGTCGGGTTTCTGCGCATCCAAACCTATCTATTTAAATTGGGGTTATTCCTGTTCCATTCACAAGCTTATGAACAAACTACCCGTAATCATCGACTGCGACCCCGGCCATGATGATGCCGTTATGCTCATGCTCGCCGTTGGCAGCGGCCTGTTCGACATCAAAGCGATAACGACGTCGGCAGGCAATCAGACACAGGCAAAAACGCTGACCAATGCGCTGAAACTCGTTAGTTTAATGGGTGTCGATATTCCGGTTTACAAAGGGTGTGAGAAACCGCTCTTCCGGGAGCTTATCATTGCGGATTACGTGCATGGCGAGATGGGGCTGGACGGCCCGACCCTTCCCGATCCGGTGCGCCAGCCCGAATCACTTTCGGCCATAGAAGCAATGGCTACTATTCTGACTAACAGCCCCGAACCGATAACGCTTGTACCAACCGGACCGCTAACCAACATCGCTACGTTGCTGCTGGCGTATCCACATCTAAAGTCGAAAATCGAGCGGATTTCGCTGATGGGCGGGGGCATTTTTCGGGGCAATATGACGCCTACCGCAGAGTTCAATATTTACGTCGACCCCGAAGCGGCTGCGGTGGTGTTTAGCGCGGGCGTTCCTATTACCATGTGCGGCTTAGACGTGACGCACAAGGCACTGGTTTTTCAGGAAGACATTGAACGATTTCGGTCAATCGGGAATAAATCGGGGACTGTCGTTGCCGAACTGATGGATTTCTTTTCGGTTTTTTATCGTCGGGAACGTACCGAATTAGGCGGTGGCGCGGCCCTGCACGACCCCTGCTCTATTGCCTGGCTGATGGACCCGACTTTGTTTACGTCAAAACCATGTTTCGTCGATGTTGAGGTAAGCGGCAAGCTAACCACTGGCACGACAGTCGTCGATTTTTTTGATGTGCTCAAAAAAACGCCCAATGCCGAGGTGGTGTATGACGTTGACCGGGAGAAGTACATTCAGTTAATTTACGAAGCTGTCTGTACATTGCCATGACATGGAACGCCAATGACGCAGGTTAAGCGGATTTATTAAGATTTTTATTTCTGTTTATTTTAATAAATCCGTTCAATCTGCGTCATCTGTGTTCAATTTCTTAAAACCAGGGTCGCTTGACCTTAAACGACCGTTTCAGGCCGGTGATCAGCAGGAATGCCCCCAGGATTCCGAAGATAACAGCCAGTATCGTGATGTTTAAAATGGCGAATACAACCGCCACCAGAATCACCAGCACCGATGCCTTGATTTTCCAGCTAATACGTTGCCACCAGTTGAGTTCCGGGCGCAGTTTCATGCCCAGACCCTGCCGAATCTGATTGCCTAATTTAAGTTTTTTCTTCGGCTTCGGTTCAGGTTGCCTGTCAGTCGCTTCGGTCGCTGGAGCCGATAACAACGACTGCATCCGGCTCATCCGGTGCTCAAGTTGCTGCCTCTTCATTTGCACGGGCTGAATACGCCGACTCGCTATTACAGGACTCGTGTGCACTGGACTATCGGCAATGGACGAATCACCGCTTAGGCCTGATTCTGAGGCTGCTGTATCCACAACAGTTACCGGTTTTTCGAGCGGTAACCTTGCCAGCGACGGTCGGGGCATTGGCTGAAAATAGGCAACAGGGCGATGACACGACGAAAGAAAAAGGCACAACGCAGCAGCGAAAAGGGCAATAACGTTTCTCATCAGGTTACGAGTTGTACGAACGAATTTTGCGAAAACAAAAGTCCCCTCTACAACGAATTGGATAGGGCGGTTAATATGATTAGGGCGAAAAAGCTGACGTAATGTCAATAAATCACCGGGTTAAAACCCGGCGCAAGTCACTGTTACTATTGTATTTGCGCCGGGTTTTAACCCGGTGAACATCTGTCGGAACAGTATGAGAAACAGGCCATTTGGCTTTTCAGGAGAGACTATTTTCCTGAATCTATTATGACTCGAATCCTGTTTTTGTTAGCCTCGCTATTGCTGCTAAGTCACTTTGCTCAGGCACAAACTGCCGAGCCGGTCTACAATTACGACGATGCTAAAGTCGGTACGTACACGCTCCCAAATGCGTTAGTAAAGGCGAACGGAAAGCCGGTAAAAACCCGTGCCGACTGGATGAGCCGACGGGTTGAACTCCAGCAACTCTTTGCTGAAAACGTTTACGGAAAAACACCTGCGCAAGCAGTCAAACTTCGCTTTCAACTCACAAATACTGAAAATAACGCGCTTAACGGATTGGCCGTTCGGAAGCAGATTTCCATTTTCTTCGTGGATTATCCGAACCTGCCGCCAATCGACGTAGTGCTCTATACGCCGAAAGCGGTCAAGAAACCTGTTCCCGTATTTTTGGGGCTGAATTTCTGCGGTAATCACTGCATCACGACCGAAACGGACATTCCGCTTTCGACCCGCTGGATGGGGAACGCGATTGGCGAAGTATCCATAAACAATAAAGCAACCGAGAAAGCACGGGGTATGCAGGAACGGCGGTGGCCCATCGAAACCATTCTGAAACGGGGGTACGCGCTGGCTACGGCTTATTACGGCGACATCGAACCCGATCACCCAACCGGCTGGCAATCAGGCATCCGGTCGGTTCTGGGAGACACTACACAAGCCAACAACTGGGGTGCAATTGGCGCGTGGGCGTGGGGCATGAGCCGGATTCTGGACTACCTTCAAACCAACCCGGCCATCGACGCAAAACGGGTTATTGCCATCGGCCATTCGCGCATTGGCAAAGCCGCATTATGGGCCGGAGCGCAGGAC
>JANPJE010000089.1:0-1714 GCA_031425355.1 Spirosoma sp.
TATTGTAATCCACCCGTTTCTCAAAAATCCCGAGAAACGAAGAGAGCATCAACGTAACACCAATGCTTACCGCTCCAATAAGAATCCACCTCGTTTTCATAAGCGATCAGACACCCGGATATTACCTGTTTCTAAAAGCAGGCATAGCCTGTTTTGCTACTATAAAAAGTACGGATTGATGCATTTTTAACGAATACATGACGTAAAGTGTTCAGTATGAGGAAATAAAGATAGCTGGCTCTACCGAACGCGCACATCTATTCGAGCCGTATCGTCTTCCCCATTGGCGATCCCATTATTGGGGACCGAGTCGGGATCGGATGTGGTAGCGGCAGTGAGTTGAGTGGCGCAAACGGCCTCCCCAACGGCGGTGGCACTGGCCCGAAAATAAAGTAGAACGCTGCTTCCGGCAGCTAAACTATTGACATTGCCAACCGGGTCTCTGCCCGCCAGTACAAAATCATCACCCGGCAAAAAAGCCTGTCCGGCAGGCAGATACGCCGTTACGTTCAGCCCCGTTGCCGATAAGCCGCCCGTGTTGGTGAGCCTGATTGTGTAACCGATAATATCACCCACCTGAGGAGTTCTATTATTTACCGAAATCGTGACGCTAACATCAGCTTTGGCCGGGTCGGGTGCGGGTTGGTTGCCAACGACGCCGGGCAACGGAGTCTGATTTGGGTTTGGCGAGGTGAATACGGATGAACTACTCTGGAGCGTTCGAAAATCAAGTTGAGTTGCATCGTCCTGCCCATCGCCCGTGCCGGAATTAGGCTGACTGTCCACGTCGATTGTTGCTGACGAAGCAATTTCGGCGGCATTCTGATACGTACCGGGGGCTGTTGGCTGGGCAACGAAGGTGAGCGTCTGCGTAGCTCCCGGATCGAGTTCAAGGGTACTGCTGGTCAACACAGTTCCCGAAGCGGAGAGGTCGGTTGATGAAATAAAGGCCAGATTATCAGGCAGTCGATCTCGGACGATTACATTTTTTGCCGGTCCAGGCCCGTTATTATGAACAACCAGGCTGATGGTGATGGGTGTGTCCTGCTCTGGTATCCGGTGCGTAACGCCCATCGTCAGACTTATATCGGCCTGATTGGTTATCCGAAACAGATTCGATGACACGGCGGGCAAGGTGGGCGACGTAGCAACAACCCGAACTTGGAAACGACCGTTTTGAAGCGATTCCGGCAAGGTTACGGCGATTGGGCTGGCCGAACCGCTACCCAGAACACCGATGTATTGCCCCAGCGAATCGAGCAGTTGCACCTGCCACTGATTACCCGCATCGAACGTACCGAGGGTGGCGAACGACACAGCTAACGTAGCGTTGGGCAATACGTAATTTGCCACATTTCCCGTTGCGGCAAACTGCGTCGGTGTGATGGGTTGGGCAGTTTGGAAAAAGCTATTACTGAGGCTATTGTTCCAGTTGCGGGCAAACCGCGACAGGCCCATCTCTACCGGAATGGGGTTCGTGTTCAAGTGATAATTCGGGTGGGGCGATGGCCGCGACGCATTCCGAAAATGTACGTTAACGTCGCCTGCATTCCGGTTCTGGATCGTGTCATTGAACGGCCCCTGAAACACGTTCAGTCCGGGCATCGCAATCAGATTTTCCTGCTGCGTTACCACCGCCGGTGTCGTCGTTGTTCCGTTAAACGACGCACGGGCCACCATCCAGGGTATATTACGACCACCAAAATCCTGTCGT
>JANPJE010000090.1:0-10015 GCA_031425355.1 Spirosoma sp.
AGTTTTCTGATATTCTGCCGAACGACTTCTTCGATGGGAATAAAAATAACTTGCTCATCCCGCTCGAACGATAAAAACCGGGGCAGGTTGGCTGGAATCTGAACGAAAGAAAGCCGTTGGCGGTCATCTTCGTCCGCCGAATGATTTCCATGACTGTCATTGTCGTCGGGGCTTTGCGTAACGACCCCAAAGATGAGCACTTTGGCCAGCAACACCGGAAATGTATGCGTGTAGTCGTACAGCATCGGTGTCAGCGTCGGGTAAATGGCCCGGTCGAAATAATTGGTTGCCTCGGCCTGCTCGTCGGCGGTCAGGTTCTCGTAGGTTGCCAGTTGAAATCCGGTATCAATAAACAGCGGTAATAACTGTTCAGAAAAAACGGTTTCCTGATCCCGGAAAAACTGGTGTGCTGTGGTGAACAGTGCTTTCCGAAAGGGCACTTCGCGCAACCCCGAATAATCGATACGTTGCTTGTGGTAGTCAAGGTAGTTGTACAAACTCCCGACACGAATCATGAAAAATTCGTCGAGATTGGATGCCGAAATGGCCAGAAATTTGAGCCGTTCCATCAGCGTCCGGTTTTCACTACGGGACTGATCCAGAACACGTTCGTTAAATTTGAGCCAGCTTAAATCCCGACTGAGGTAATCACTCTGGTCAATTACGCTGCTAACTTTTTCGCTAACTTTTGCCATTTTATCGGTCGCCTGGGCAGGCGGGTTAGTTTGCCGGTGCGTAAATCGGGAAACCAGATTGCCCAGTATGGTGCGGTTGGGGTTCAGGGAATAACGCATACTATTTCAGGCTTTGAAGTAAAACAAAAAAGCGGGCTAAATAGCCCGCCTTATGTTATCATTCGGTTAAACATCCACTCGGGCATATTTCGCATTTCGTTCGATAAACTCGCGTCGGGGGGCGACCTCATCGCCCATGAGGGTCGAAAAGACGTGGTCGGCGTCGGCAGCCGATTCAACCGTTACGATTTTCAGCGTACGGGTATCGGGGTTCATCGTCGTGCTCCACAGTTGTTCAGCGTTCATTTCACCTAATCCTTTATACCGCTGAATATTCACGCTTTCTTCTTTTCCACCAGCCGCCAGCTCTTTCACAGCCGCTTCGCGCTGCACTTCGGTCCAGCAATAACGCTCTTCCTTGCCTTTTTTGACAAGATAGAACGGCGGCTGAGCAATATAAATATAGCCGTTATCAATCAACGCTTTCATGTTCCGATAGAACAGCGTCAGAATCAGCGTACGAATGTGGCTGCCATCAACGTCGGCATCGGTCATGATGATGATTTTGTGATACCGAAGTTTATCCAGGTTCATCACGGTTTCATCGTCCTTCTTTTCGAGCCGCACACCCAGAGCCGTCCAGATATTTTTTATCTCTTCGTTCTCGTAAATCTTGTGCTCCATAGCCTTCTCAACGTTGAGAATTTTACCGCGCAGGGGCAAAATAGCCTGGAACGCCCGGTTACGACCCTGTTTGGCCGTACCGCCAGCCGAGTCACCCTCAACCAGATAGAGTTCGCACTTTTCAGGATCGGTATCGGAGCAGTCGGCCAGTTTGCCGGGTAAGCCCATACCGCCCATAAAGTCTTTGCGCTCGGTCATGATGCGCTTGTAAGCCAGATCGGCGGCAATACGTGCCTGAGCAGACACAAGCACTTTTTTAACGATACCTCTTGCGGTATTCGGGTTCTCTTCCAGCCACGTTTCGAGCAGGTCGGCCATGGCCTGACTAACCGCACTCACTACGTCCTGATTGCCTAATTTGGTCTTGGTTTGCCCTTCAAACTGCGGTTCCTGAACCTTCACCGAAATAACGGCTGTCAGTCCTTTCCGGAAATCCTCACCACTGAATGGTACTTTACCCGAGTTTTTGGGGAGCACATTCGGGTTTTTGTCAGCGTAGTTTTTCAGCACCCGTGTGAGAGCCGAGCGGAAGCCCTGTACGTGCGTACCGCCTTCGTGGGTATTGATGTTGTTAACGTACGACATGACGTTCTCACCCGCTTCATAGTTATACACCAGCGCGACCTGTACGGGCGTTGCTCCTTTGGTATTTTCCATGTAGATGGGTTTCATTCCATCGAGCGCGGGGCGGGTCTGGTCTAAATATTCGACAAACTCGACCAGGCCACCTTCTGAGAAAAAGTCGTCCTGGCGCATCGGTTGGCCATTCTCATCCAGTTCGCGAAGATCGTTCAGGAACACGTGGATGCCTTTGTTCAGATAGGCCAGCTCGCGCAGACGACCCGCCACCGTGTCGTATTTGTAGACGGTATCGGTAAATATCGTGGCGTCCGGTTTGAAGTGCGTGGTTGTACCGGTGTCGGGGGATTCACCAATAATGCGGACATCGTACTGAGGTATGCCGATTTTGTATTCCTGCTCAAAGATTTTGCCTTCCCGGTGAACCTCTACGCGTACGTCGGTCGAAAGGGCATTTACGCAGGATACGCCAACGCCGTGCAGACCGCCGGAAACTTTATAGGTATCCTTATCGAATTTACCACCGGCATGGAGCATAGTCATGGCCATCTGCAAAGCAGAAACGCCCATCTTGGTGTTGATGCCCGTTGGAATACCCCGGCCATTATCCTGTACGGTAATGGAATTGTCGGGGTTAATCGTTACGGTAATTTTATCGCAGTAGCCCGCTAAAGCTTCGTCGATGGAGTTGTCTACGACTTCCCAAATCAGGTGGTGCAGGCCACGCGTACCAACATCTCCGATATACATGGATGGACGTTTGCGGACGGCTTCCAGGCCTTCTAACGCCTGAATGTTATCGGCACCATAGTCGCCTAATGCGGTTTCAACGGGAGCCTCTGCTTCAATCAATTCGTTGGTCATGTTACAATGAAAAAATGTCGGGAAATTTGCTGTTTAGGGTTCGGAAGGCGACGCGTTTAAACACGCCTTATAGATTGTAAAAATACAAAAATTATTGATCTTTTCCAACCCTTTCCGGGAAGAACGCCTTAATATACGTAAAATTGCTCCGAACGACGAACCGTTCAATAATTAAATGCTTCTGGGAGTTGCAAAGCCGTTTTTTCGGATATATTTCGTTGACTGTGTAACGGGTAAGTAATGACGAAAAGACGATTTTAAACCGACTGGCAAGCCGTAAACCATTTCCCGTAAAAGTATTATTAACCAAAATACTCCAAAGTCGTGTTTCGGCGTTAGTTTCCCCTGCCAAAAAGTAAGCTGTATTTCTCCTTACACTCACCAAATTAGGCAAAAAATAAGCCCAATCATAATGGAATGGGCTTTATAAAACCTTGTGCTTAAACTGAACTTTGCAGGGAGTTGCGGGGGTGTAATGGGGACCGGTTTAATCTTCGGGATAAGGGATGTATACGAAGCCCGCAAAGTCGCCGTGTACAACGAATAGACAGCAGTATTCATCGGGATTTTTATAATTCTCCTTCCATAAATCGACCGAATCCTCGCCAATCAACTCGCGCTGGACAAATTCGTCGAAGAAAGAAGCTTTGTAATTCCACTGATTACCAATCTCATCCGCGCCAATCAGTAATTGCCCCACCGGAATATCCCGACGCGAGGCTACAAAGACTGGGTGCTCCGAAAAGCCGCGTTTTCTGATCTGGTACGATGCGTCTTTCAACTGATCGGCTACTTTTATAAAATCAGACGAAATGGCGCCCATCAACTGCTTGTTGACATCGTACGAATTGGCATCGTCGAGAAGGGTATTTTCGTTGCTGTGGTTAATCATAAGAATCAATTAGTTAATCGGTTGATTGGTTAATCAGTCAATCAGTGGTTCTCGCGTTAGTATTATTTTCGCGTAGACTACTGATTGACTGATCAACCAATCAACTGTTAAACTCAAAATCGGGCGGCCAGCAAGAGGTCTAAATCTTTGAAGCGCATGTTGAACTTCCGGGCGATATAGGCGTTGGTGAGCGTTCCCTTGTAGGTATAAACACCTTTCATAAACCAACGGTTCGCGTACATCATCTGTTCAATACCGCCCGTAGTGCCGGTTTCGAGCAGAAAGGGTAGAAAGATGTTGCTCAGGGCCATACTTGCCGTGTAGGCCACGCGGGCGGCAATATTCGGTACGCAGTAGTGAATGACGCCCATGTGTCTGAAAATAGGCTGTTTGTGAGTCGTCATGCGAGATGTCTCGAAGTTCCCCCCCTGATCAATCGATACGTCGATGATGACCGATTCAGGCTTCATCCGACCAATCATTTCTTCGGTTACAACAACGGGGCTGAGGCCATCGTCGGCCCGCATGGCTCCAATTACTACGTCGGCCCGCTGAATGGCCTCAGCCAACGTGTCGGAGTCGATAATAGACGTGTAAACGTGTTGCCCAACAGCGTATTTGAGCCGCTGGAGTTTGTACAGATGTTTGTCGAAAACCTTCACGTCGGCACCCATGCCGAGGGCTGTCCGGACGGCATATTCAGTTACTGTACCCGCTCCGAGCATCACAACTTTGGTTGGCGGAACGCCCGTAATGCCGCCCAGAATAATGCCCCGTCCATTGTCGGCATTGCTCAGGTATTCGCCCGCGATGAGCATGACCGTACTGCCCGCAATTTCGCTCATCGACCGGATAATGGGCAAGCCACCACC
Source organism: Spirosoma sp. (assembly GCA_031425355.1). GTDB lineage: Bacteria > Bacteroidota > Bacteroidia > Cytophagales > Spirosomataceae > Spirosoma. The sequence goes on from JANPJE010000090.1 coordinate 4,626, forward strand.
CTGATCCTCAATGTATTCGTACCCGAATGCGGTCAGATTTTTGTCGTTGATTTTCTCAAAATATGACCGGTCGTGGGCGGGTAAATTCAGGGCTGAAATGACCGTGCTGCCCGTTTTGACATGCTCAAATTCGGCTTCGACCAGCGGCTCGACTTTCAAAATCAGATTGGCTTCGTAGACCTCTTTGGGCGAATAAGCAATCTGGGCACCTGCTTCGCTATACTCATTATCGGGGAATTTGGCTTTCTCGCCCGCGCCTTTCTCAACAATCACTTCATGACCGTTTCGGACCAGAATTGCCACTGCTTCGGGTGTGAGCGCGATGCGGTTTTCCTGAAGCGACACTTCTTTCGGCAGGCCAATGAGCAGGCTGTTCCGATTGGTTTTTACGGCCAGCGGGGCTTCTTTTGTATATAGGGCCGTTTGCTTGGCCAGTTCCTCAAATCCAGTCACTTGTCATCCGTTTGTAGTTCGTGGTTCGTAGTTCGTAGTTCGCTGACGTACGGATCATTTGTATGTCAGCAAATCACGAACTACGAACCACGAACTGTTAAACTATTTCTGTTTCTACCGTCCGGCGACCGTCGGAATCTGCCGAAATATGCACCCGGTAATAGGTGACGGGCCAAAGCGACATAATGCGGTCCGGCCATTCGATAAAGCAATACGTACCTGAATCAAAATACTCTTCAATGCCAATATCCAATGCTTCGGCTTCGTTTCGGAGCCGGTAACAATCGAAGTGATAGACCGAATTGCCTTCGTGGGTTGTGTATTCGTTGACAATCGAAAACGTAGGACTCTGCACGATGCTGACGACGCCCAACGCCCGGCAAATGGATTTTATCAGGGTCGTTTTGCCTGCTCCCATCTCCCCGTCAAACAACCAGATTCGTTGTTCCCGCCCTTCGGCCAGTAGTCGGTGCGCTACGGTATCGAGTTCGTCGAGGTGGTCAATTGGCAACATCATAAAACTGTCAGGTATGGTCAGGAGTGGTCAAGAATAGTCAAGTATGGTCAGGCAATTAATACTACCTGACTATTCTTGACAATACCTGACTACGTCTGACCTAAATCGGCCCGCAAAGATACAGATTTTAAATTATCCATTTTGTTCGCATTGGACGACTTAGCAGCTTGTCTGCGTCAGCATCACCCTCAAACTTTTCTTTTTCCGGATTCCAGCGGAGTGGTCGACCAAGTTGATACGCTATGTTGCCGAGTGTGCAGACCGACGCTGTGCGGTGGCCAACTTCTACGTCGCAAATAGGGTTCTTTCGGCTTTTGATGGCGTCCAAGAAGTCTTTGTAATGATTGTTACTGAAATAAACCGATTGGCCGTTGCCACGCTTGTCGGTCTCACTAATGATTTTGTCTTTCAGCGTGGCGGGTGTGGTGGTCAATTCACCCCGTGCTACTTTCACTTCGCCCTCCGTGCCGATGAACTGACAAAATTGTTTTCCCTCAACGGGCGTGTGGTGCATCTCTACGCCATTGACATAGCGATAAACCAGACCCTGCCCATTTTGCCCCGGCAGAATTTCGACCGGCCCCGAATTGTCCATATCCATACCCCATTGCCCAATGTCGAACATGTGGGCACCCCAATCGGTCATGCCGCCCCCGCCGAAGTCGCGGATGTCGCGCCATTTGCCCCAGAATTGAGCGTTTATAGGCGGATTCAGTACGTTGTTATAGGGTCGTTCAAGGGTGTTCGGGCCAAGCCAGGCATCCCAGTTCAGCCCGGCGGGAATGGTCTCGGTGGTCAGGTCGAAGTCGCGTGGCGGGCCGCCGACATTCACGTTCACCGTTTTCAGTTGCCCGATGTAACCGTTACGTACCAGTTCAACTGCCTGCCGGAACTCCTTCCACGACCGCTGCATATTGCCTGTCTGAAATACGCGCTTGTATTTTCGGGTGGCTTTTACCATATCGCGGCCTTCCTGAATGGTGAGCGAGAGCGGTTTTTCGCAGTAAATGTCTTTTCTGGCTTTGGCGGCAGCAATGGCAATCGGGCTGTGCCAATGGTCGGGCGTGGCGATGACCACAGCATCAATGCCTTTATTGTTTAACAGGTTTCGGTAATCATCGTAATGCTCGCAGCCATTGTATGACCCTTTGTCGGCTTTATCCGCGTAAAATTTATTCACAGCCTCGCTGAAGACGGCCATTTTAGGCTGGTCGACGTCGCAGGCTGCCATGACGCGGGCGTCGTTTTTGAGAAACTGATTCCGAAGGCCACCGCTTTGTTTGCCCAGACCAATAAACCCGATGGTAATCTGGTCGGAAGGAGCCAGAAAGCCACGGCCCAATACGTGCCGTGGCACAATGTAAAACGCCGATAGACCAGCGGCCTGTTTCAGAAACGTTCGGCGGTTGGATTGAGTAGGAGAGGTGCTCATAAGTTTAGTCGTTTTTGAAAAAGAAAAAGTGGGTAGTCAGCAAGCTATACTTGCCAACTATCCACTCGTTAAAAAAGGTTTGTTGTTTATAGTTTGTGTTTTGATGTTTGTCGTTAGCTGACCGCACCGGCGAAAGCAACACCCGCGCGTCAGCTAACGACAAACATCAAACCGTAAACGACATTAATACCCCGGATTCTGTTTAAGCGTGGCTTTACCGTCGAGGAAGCTGTTGTTGATCTCATCGACCGGTAGCGGGAAATACTCGTGCTTGCCTTTCACAAACGCAGCACCGGTCAGGTACGCACGTTTTTTCGACTCGACAGATAGATACTTACTCAGGCTTTCGGAGGCAATACCCCAGCGAACCAGATCGAAAAAACGGTGGCCTTCCATCGCAAACTCCAGCCGCTCTTCATGCTGAATTGCTTTCCAGGCAGAGGCTTTCGACGCAAAAACGGGCGACCCGGCCGGGTATTCGTTCACTACGTAGTTAGCCGCTGGCTTGCCGTCCGGCATGGTCACAATGACACTGCTTTTTGCCCGCTTACGAATCTGATTGACTAATTCACGCGCTTTATCCGGGCTTCCCACTTCGGCTTCGACCTCGGCCAGCCATAGGATCACGTGCGAAAGTCGAATCATACGGTAGTTATTGGCAACCCGGCGTTTGTTGGTCGAGTGCGTGTTGGTGCCCTCTTCACTCCGGTAGTACATCCATTTTTTGCCCGTATACGGCCCGCCATAATTCTGGTCACGTACCCAGGTGACGCCCGGCATCATGCCCCAATCGAGAAATGGGACGCCCCGCCGACCGACTGTATGATCTAAACGAGGGTCCACTGGCGTTTGCGTATCGGGTACGTAAGCATCCGTGATTTTCTTGCCCTGATCGTTTGGCAGGTCCGTGTCATTGAACGTATCGAGCAGGGGCAGTCCGTTGGCGTCGGTTTTATAGGCGTTCACTAAGTTGAGCGATGGCTGATAAAAACCGCAGCAGCCTCCACCCGGCGCGCCCGAAAAGTATGGCCAGTTCAGCGTTTCGCCGGCATTGCCATTGTTGCCGTTTGTGCCGTCATTTACCGAGAACTGCACCTCGAAAATAGACTCCGCGTTGTTGTTGGTGGCGGCCCGGAAATTGTCTAAGAAATCAACCAGACGGTATTTGTTGCTGGCAATGATACCTTCCAGTAGCGGTTTGGCGTCGGTATATTTTCGCTGAAACAAGTACGCCTTCGCCAGAAAAGCCTGCGCTGCATACTTCGTAGCCCGGCCTTTCTGCGACTGATTGACGGGCAGATTATCGGCAGCAAATTTGAAATCAGCTTCAATATTTGGCCAGATATCCTTGTCGTTCGGCACTTTGGTCGAGTTGGGATCGGTCGCCTTGTATAATTTATCGTCGATATACGGCACCATATTCCACATTTTCTTGGCCTCGAAGTGGTAATGACCGCGCAGGAAACGAGCCTCAGCAATGACTTGCGTTTTCTCCGCTTCGGTCATGTCTTTTGCCAGCACAACCGTCTGAATCACTTCATTTGTGCGCGAAATAGCATCGTACACGTGCCGCCATTTACCGCGCATGTGCACATAGCCCGGCTGCACTTCAAAGCGTTCGATACCCGTAATTTCGGGTTGGTCGTTAGCGTCCGTACCCTTGTAGGAGTCGCCGGACGGTACGCCCCCATACACCCAGTTGGAAACGGCGGCATGCCAGTCGGTGGTCCCGGAACCAATGCCATCCAGCAACGAATACGACCCGATGAGCAGTGAGTTGACGCCAATTTTGTTGGAAAGCTGATCGAGTGATGCCACCCCCTGCGGCTTCACATCCAGAAACGACTCGCTGCACGACGTAACGAAGCCAACTGTCAGCAAGGAAATTAGTATGATTATTTTTTTCATGATTTATCTAAAGAAGTTTGTGGTTTGTCGTTTGTGGTTCGTAGTTGCGGTTCCCCGCCGGGACTACGAACCATAAATGACAAACTGATGAACTATTTAAAGGCTGAGCCGCAGGCCAACTAATATCGTTTTCGCTACTGGATAAGCGCCTTCGTCAACACCGAGGTGTGTATCCTGATTGTTATCTCCCGACCGGCGGAGGTTGATTTCGGGATCAAGACCGGAGTAGTTCGTAAACGTCAGCAGGTTCTGACCCTGCACATAAATCTGCGTAGCCCCTAAACCTAGTTTGCGCTGAATAACCGCCGGAATGCTGTACGATAGCTGGATGTTTTTCATCCGCAGATACGAACCTTTTTCGATGAAATACGTCGAGATCTGGGCACTTTGCGTATCGGTGGAACGAAGTTGCGGCAGGATAGCGTCGGTTTTTCCGGGACTCCACGAGTCATACAACATGCGCTTGCTGCGATTGCCCTGGAACACGTTGAAGTCGGTCCAGTACTTCATGTAGTTGAAAATATCGTTGCCCTGCACTCCCTGACCAAACACCGTTAGGTCGAAGTTTTTGTAGCCCACGTTCAGGTTCAGCCCGTAGGTAAAATTGGGGTGCGGGTTACCAATAATATCCCGGTCGGCGGTGGTAACGGCTTTGTCGCCGTTGACATCGCGGAAATTAAACGACCCCGCCCGGTTATACGTACCAAACTGGGGAGCCGCCTTCGCTGCTTCTTCGGTCTGGAAGATTCCGTCGATAAAATAGCCGTAGAATGAACCCACCGGATAGCCAACTTTGGTGGCACTCATGGCGGGCAGACGGGTCGCAAAACCGAACTTGATGGAGTTCGGATCGTTGTTGATTTTCAGCACCTGGTTGCGGTAGGTCGAGAAGTTACCACCAATCGAATACCGCAAATTGCCCCCTGCTGCTTTTCCATTATACGTGATACTCAGGTCGATACCTTTGTTTTGCATATCGCCGATGTTGGTGAATGGAACGGTGGCAATGCCCTGCGTGAACGGAATGTCGATCTGCGTCAGCATGTCGGTTGTTTTCTTGACGTACCAGTCTAAAACAAG
>JANPJE010000091.1:0-18778 GCA_031425355.1 Spirosoma sp.
GTGTCCTGCGTGTGCGAGATGGGAATAATGCCGCTGCGACTGACTAATCCCACTGTCGGCTTGAGTCCAACCAGGCCGCAATGAGACGCCGGGGCAATGATGGAGCCATCGGTTTCGGTACCCACCGCAACGGCACACAAATTGGCCGATGTGGCTGAGCCGGACCCCGAACTTGAGCCGCTCGGGTTTCGGTCCAGTACGTAGGGGTTTCGGGTTTGACCACCTCGACTGCTCCAGCCGCTACTGGAACGGGTTGATCGGAAGTTGGCCCACTCACTCAGGTTGGTTTTGCCCAGGATGACCGCGCCCGCCTTCCGTAATTGAGAGACGATAAACGCATCTTTAGCCGCTTTATGGCCCTCCAGGGCTAAAGCACCGGCGGTGGTCATCATCTGATCGCTGGTGTCGATGTTGTCTTTTATGAGTATCGGAATGCCGTGCATAGGCCCACGAAGTTTCCCGGCCTTACGCTCTTGATCCATCGCTTTTGCTATGGTCAGCGCGTCGGGGTTGACCTCAATTACGGCATGTAGCGCAGGGCCTTTTTTATCAATGGCCTCAATCCGGTCTAAATAGAGTTGTGTAATGGCTTCGGACGTGTATTCACCCGACTGCATTTTCTTTTGCAGGTCGTTGATGGTTAGTTCGTTAAGCGCAAACTCATCTACGAAGGGGGCAGTGCTTTTCTCTGCGCTTTCTGATTTGGGGGATGAGCAACCTGCTAACGTGGTGGCGGCTACGGAGGCAACTGAACTGTTCCTGATAAAACTACGTCGGTTCATAAAAAGCGAAGTGAAAACTGAACTGGCTGAACGCACAAATTAGCACATTTTATCATGCATGCACCAACTCATCTGCCCATAGTTTTTCCACAATGTGCTTAACTCACGAAATGTATAAAGCCAAAAAAAGCGAGTGGGTAATTACACCACTCGCTTGGAATAAGTTATGATACATTAGTCCATAAAGGCTTACGCCAATGCCCGCTCGAACAGGCTCACACGCTCGCGGAGGAGGTAGCCGCTTATATCGGTGCGGAGATCGCCCTTGAGCGTGAAAGTCCGCAGTTCGGGGGTGATGTTACTGTATTTTTCTAAGGCCCGAAACCAGGCGGTGCGGTCCGAGTAAGGAGCCAGCAGTCGGCGGGCCTGACTCAGGGCGCGGTGCTGCCGGGGCGACCAGACGGGCCGCTGCCGATAGACCGCGCCCTGCCCATTGAGCAGGTCGGGCAGCACCTGCGGGGGAGCCAGCGGAACCAGTTCGGCCAGTAGGTACAAACCCAATTCCACATTAAGCAACCGGTTTGCTACCATGCCCGGCAGCGCGTACCTAAAACGAAGCCGGGTAGCCAGCGGCTCCTGCCAGCGCAGCAGACTGGCAAGGGCCGGACGAGCAACAGGAGCGGTGGCAAGAAGCATGTTCATTAGCAGAGTTGTTTAGTATTCGTATCAAAATTACGCCCCATAGAACGTAATCTTTTTACGTTGTTCTGTATTTGTAAAAAATATTTTTCACAAATACATACGCTCTTTATTGCAGCGACGGCATGAACGCCGTAAAGTGAAAGACGCGGTACGGGCCGTTGTCCGTAAATGTCCAGTTCTCCCACAGGCTAATGACCAGAAGCCATTGTGATACGTCATCCTCGCTGGCTTCGTAGCCGCGTTGCCGGAGAGCGTTTTTGACGGCCAGCGTGGTTGTACTGCCCGTAGCCAGAATGAGCGATGTCGCAACGAAGCGCACCGTTAACGGGTCCAATTGTTTGCGTTTTGTTTTCATCGTACGCCTTGATTCTGACGGTGTTTCGAAGGATACACTACGTGGGGTGAGGTTAGGAGCAGTCAAGTATTGTCAAATAATTGTCAGGAATGGTCAATGCGTCTACCAACCAATCCTGACAATTACCTGACAACTTTTGACCTCTTTCCTGACTTTTTATTTTATGCCAGCATCTTACGTAATACGCCAAGCCGGTTGCGGGAGAAACCAACGGTTTTTTCGGAAAAGTGGCTGTAGTCGTGGCTAAGGTCGTAGGCTAATCGGTGCGTTGGGGCGGCAGCATAGGCGTCTAAAAGGCTCTGCCAGTGAAGATTATTAGCAAAATGCGAGAGTAAAAGCCGTCCCCGGTTCAGGTATTTTTTCTGCCGGGGCGTTAGCGTGAGCCAATTGGTATCGTCGGGCCGGAGCAGGGCGGGTAGTGCCGTTGGTGGTGCGCTGGGGCGCAGTTGCCGAAGCAGGTACAAACCCAGTTCGAGGTCAACTAATTGCCGGGTCGAAAGCGACGGGCGGGGCGTGTAGGCCGGGGTGTTTGAGCGGGGACGCGATGTATGAGTCATGGTAATAGCTATGTAATGTCCGGTTCAAAAGTATATCCCCTAAAACATAATCTATTTACGGTCTTCTTTTTTATGAAATTATTTTTCGATAACCTTGCCACTGTATTGTCAAGTAGTAGTCAAGTATAGCTAGGACTGGTCAAGGGTAGTCAAGCTGAACGTACGGCCTGTTACCTGACTATTCCTGACTATATCTGACCTTTTCCTGACTAACCCCAACCAATTCTATGCCCATCACCCGCTCTGCCTTTCAGCGTTACCGACTTATTGACGAAACCATCAGCCGGTATCCGCGTCGCTTTTCCAAGCAGCGTTTGTTTGAACTTTGCCAGGATAAATGCGGTATCCGGTCCGTTTCGTCGCTCGAAAAAGATATTCAGCGGATGCGCGAAGACCATGACGCACCCATCGAATATTGCAAACGCTCGAACGGGTATTATTACAGCAATCCGCAGTTTCGGCTTTTGAATCTGATGCTCTCGCCCGACGATATGGAATCGCTCGACTACGCCCGCGAGGTACTGGCCGCTACACAGGGCGCGACCGTAGCTGACGAACTGACCAATGCGCTGCAAAAAGTGCGGCAGAGTCTGGACATCATCCGGGAGGTGAAGAGCGATGGCAGTCCAGCCATGTCGCGCCGGATTGTGTATGTAGAGGAAAAAATTCTGGGTGGCAACCGGCAGTACGTACCGATGCTGATTCGGGCGGTAAATCAGAACCGGCAGGTAGCGTTTCGTTACCTCAAACACGAAGAGGCTGTGTTGATGAATGGCCGTGTAACTCCGCGAAACAGACGCCAAACCCGTTCTTCCAGCCCGGTTGCTGTGGCACCCGACCGCCCGAAACTGCGAATTCTACACCCGATTTTACTGCGGGAAGTGGCCGATAGCTGGTACGTGATTGGCTACGATGCCGTTAGCGGGGGCGAGAAAACCTTCGCCCTCGATCGCATGAGCGAACTCGAATTATTAGACGACCCCTGCGACGTGCCGCCCGCCATATTGTCAAATGTGAGCGAATTGTTCGAGCATATTTATGGCATTACGGACAGCCACGGGCCTGTAGAAGACATTGTGCTTTCGTTCAGTCCGTTGTTTGGGCGATACGTAATGGCTAAGCCCATTCACCAAACGCAGGAAGTCCTGAGCGATACCGATACTGAATGCATCGTCCGGCTCCGGCTGGCTCCAAACCGCGATTTGCTCATGCATTTACGAAGCTACGGCGAACACCTGACCGTAATGCAACCCGCCAGTCTGGTGCAGGAAATGAAAGCATCTCTCGAAGCAACACTGGCACGGTATTGACCTGCACCGGGCTTCAGTATGTGCGTGTACACCGGGCTTCAGCCCGGTGAGTTTTATGAATAATCTTTAACCCTTCTTGACCTCTAATTTCATGCCCACCTTCACTGCAACCCTTCAGAAATTCGATGAAAAAGGCGAGAAAACCGGCTGGACATACATCGAAATTCCGCTTGATATAACGGAGGCCATGAAGCCCGGTCAGAAAAAATCGTTTCGCGTGAAAGGTAAATTAGATTATTACGTCATCAGTCTGGTCGCGCTATTGCCAATGGGTCAGGCGAATGGGTCTGATGCTGGATTTATCATGCCCATCAACGCGGCCATGCGACGGCGTATTCGGAAAGAAGAAGGTGCAACGATACGGGTCGAACTCGAAGCCGACGACTCGCCCATGCCGCTCTCCGCTGATTTACTCGCCTGTTTAGACGATGACACCCAGGCAATGGCGTTTTTTAATACGTTGCCCAAAGGTCATCAGAATTATTTCAGCAAGTGGATTGAAGAAGCTAAAACGACAGAAACAAAAACCAAACGACTTACGCAGACCGTGGTAGGATTGGCAATGGGTATGGGCTATGGCGAGATGATTCGGTACTTCAAAAATCAGCAGTAAGTGTTTCTGGATGATTATCGGGCCTATGAATAAATTGTCAGTTCATCGGGCTGCCGACCCATCGGGCTGCCCCAGGTTTTTAACTCCTCCGCCGACCATAAGGACGGGAAAAATACGCGCTGTTGTTGCACGGGCGGCAAATACGTCTGCCAGTTAGTACCGCCCGTGGCTTTTATATCGTCCGGCTGTTTGTGCAAATATTGCACCGCCGACCGCAGATGTGCCAGTTTCCAGCGAACATTTATGCTCCAGTCATATTCGCGCAGAACGGCTGTCAACGCATCCGAAACCTGTCCGGTCTGGTAGAGTTGGTTAAATCGCTGGTACAGGTTTTTTGATTTATATTCATCGGCCAGCCGGATTAGTCTGGCTTTGTAGTGATTGTCGAATTGATTGAGTGTCAGAGTTTTTTGCTGGGTAGCTAGCTCCGTTGCACCCCGTTTCCAGTACATAAATTCGTAGAGGTTGTCGATAGATGATGGGTTGGGTGGGGGAGCGACGAGTAAATGTCGAAAATCAGTCGAGACGATTTCGATTTCGCGAAACTGCACGGATTGAAAACCACTCGACGGCAGCAACGCCATTCGGAATTTGAGAAACTGCTCGCGTTCCATGCCGGAAATCATTACGTGGAACGATTGCTCAAGCAACGTGAAGTACCGGTTGACACGCTGCATCCGGGCAACGAAAAAATCAGTAGTCAACGGCTCGGCATCGGCAATCTGCGCGATTTCGTGCAGGATAAGTTTGAAGTATAACTCGGTGATCTGATGATACGTAACGAATATCAGTTCGTCGGGGTAGGCGGTTTTGGGATTCTGTAGCGACAGCAGTGTTTCGAGGTGGACATAATCCCAGTAGGTCAGGTAATCGGCCTGGAGCAAGCCTTCGAGGTACGAAGCCATGTCCTGCCCCATAGCTGCAAATTTCTGTTCGAGCTGGTTAAGTTTGTCAGCGAGGGATTCGTGCATAATTAGTACCACTTTATATGTTTGCATAAAGGTCGTGAGCCGGTAACTTCTTTGCGACCTTTGGGCTATCCTTTACGACCTTTACGTTTTTAAAGTAATAACATGAATATCGAAAATAAAACCATTATTATTTCGGGAGCGTCACGTGGCATTGGTCGCGCAACGGCCCTGCTGCTGGCCGGACATGGTGCCAATGTGGTCGTTACGGCCCGCAATGCCGATGACTTAACCCAACTTGAAACAACAGCCTCCGAAGGATCCGTTCGTGGAAAAATCGTGTCCATTCCGGGCGACGTAGCGAATGAATCCCACATGGCCGCCGTCGTAAAAACCGCCCTCGACCACTTCGGCCGCATCGATGTAGTTATCAACAACGCAGGCTATGGCATCTTCAAAAACGTAGACGAAATCACCGTTGACGAGTGGGATAGCGTGATGGCAACCAACGTGAAAGGAACGTTTTTACTGACCAAAGCTGCTCTGCCAACATTGAAAGCGCAGGGTTCGGGCCACATTGTGGTGGTGGCGTCGGATGTGGCTAAGCGGACGTTTGCGGGAGGGTCGCTTTACACAGCCAGCAAATATGCGCAGGAAGCGTTTATGGGCGCGTTACGCAAAGAGGTCCGGCCATTTGGCATCAAAGTCACGGGCGTGTATTCGGGATTAGTCGATTCGCATTTCCACGATAAAGGGCACGGCCACGAAACCTCGAAAAACTGGCTTAAAGAAGAAGATATGGCCGAGTCGATGCTGTTCATTGTCAGCCGCCCGGCGCATGTGGTGATTGATGAGTTTATGGTGCACCCGCTTGAGCAGGAATATTAATTTTAAGGGAGTAAAGGGAGAAAAGGAGGAGAGGGACGAAGGGGAATTTTTCTCCCTTTCCTTCCTCTCCTCCTTTTCTCCCTTTACTATTGACTCCACTCCGTCGGCGTTCTATCCCAGCGGTGATCTTTCAATTCCCGAAGCAATTCGGGCGACAAACCACTGCCATCACTGGCGGTAATGTTCGCTTCGACGTTGCGGATCTGGCGCATACCCGGAATGGTCGTGTGTACGTCGGGGTTGCTCAGGATGAACCGCAGGGCCATTTCGGGCATGGTCATACCCGTCGGAATGAGCGGACGTAGCGCGTCGGCATGATCGACGCTGCTGTTGAGGTTTTCAGGTACGAAATACGTTGACCGCCAGTCACTTGCCGGAAATTTCGTCTCTTTGGTGAACGTGCCCGTCAGCGTTCCTTCATCGAACGGTACGCGGGCAATAATACCAATGTTGAGTTCGCGGCAAAGGGGAAACAGGTTGTCTTCAGGATTTTGGTCGAAGATATTATAAATGACCTGCACCGCGTCGATCATGCCCGTGCGGAGCGTATTCAGGCAATTGTCCGGCTCCCACCGATTCACTGAAACGCCCCACGCCCGGACTTTGCCCTGCCGGGTCAGTTTGGTGATGGCTTCTTTCCATTCGTCGTGGCTGGCCCAGTCATCCTCCCAAACGTGAAACTGCATCAGATCTATCGTTTCGACGCTAAGGTTTTTCAGGCTTTTTTCCGTGTATTCCAAGATATAGTCGGCTGGAAATACATCATCTAATTTAGAATCCGGTTTGGAAGGCCACTGCCGGTTTTTGGGCGGAATCTTCGTGGCGGCATAGAGTTGTGTATTGGGATTATCTTTTAGCAACTGGCCCAGAATTTGTTCACTCACCCCTTCAGCGTAGCCCCATGCCGTGTCGAAAAAATTACAGCCCAGCTCAACGGAACGCTGAAGAGCACGTAAAACTTCCTCTTTATCGGAGCCGGTCCAGCCAGCGAGGCCCCACATGCCGTAGCCAATTTCAGAAACTTGCCAGCCGGTCCGGCCAAATGTTCGGTATTGCATGATTGAGTTTGTAGTTTGTGGTTCGTTGTGTGTCGTTTGATAGCTAAACGGTTGTGCAAATAGTAAACAACGAACTACAAACCACAAACTTAGTTCAATAAAATATGCTCGTTCGTATTGTCCGCATGACATTCCAAGCAGATAAGCTGGCTGATTTTCACGCTATTTTCGATCAGTCAAAACACCTGATTCGGGCCTTTTCCGGTAACCGACATCTCCAGCTTCTGCGCGACCCCGACCAGCCCAATGTACGTATGACCTACAGCCTGTGGGATTCCGCCGACGCCCTCGAAGTCTACCGGCAAAGTGAGTTGTTTCGCACAACATGGGCGGCCACAAAACAGTTATTTGCCAACAAACCAATAGCTTTTTCAGGGGAGGAAATGGAGGATGTTCGTTTGGGAACGTAGTGAGTAAAACTACCTGTGTTTTTCCTTTTTCAAGGTGCAAATCAATGGGTTAAATCGTTATGAATCATCGGCTTTCCGTTACCTGGTTGACTACCCTTCTGGTAATTGGGATGGCTGCGATAACGGTTGCGCAAACCACTACATTACGCGGCTACGTGACCGATGCTTCAACGGGGAAAGCAATGCCATTCGCCAATGTCTACCTGAACGGCAGCACGCGTGGCACCCTCACCAATGAACAGGGGCAGTATTCGCTGTCGGGAGTTCCGCTCGGTACGGTCGAGGTGGTGGCTTCGTTTGTTGGGTATGTGCCCCAGCAAACCAAGTTGCGGTTAGATGACAGCCAGGAAAAGCGACTGAACTTTCGGCTGAAACCCGATGATCAAACGCTGGCAACGGTTACCGTTCGGGGAAATCTAAAGCAATGGCAACGGCACCTTAAGCAGTTTAAACGACAATTGCTTGGCGAACCCTTTGGCGGCCAGTGCCAGATTATGAATCCCGATGTACTCAGTTTCTCCGAAGAAAAAGGCCATTTGACCGCTACGGCTACTGAGTCAATAGTCATTGACAATCAGGCTCTTGGCTACCGGATGTGGTATGATCTGATGTACTTCGATGGAACTGCTCAGAAAGTTTATTTTGCCGGCGCAACGCGTTTTGAGGAGCTGAAAGCGGTCAATGACCAGCAGATGAACCGTTTCCAGCGCAACCGAATGCGGGCATATAAAGGGTCGATTCGACATTTGATGGCCAGCCTGATCGACAGTACGTATGAACAGGCTGGTTTTCTGGTTTATCAGGAAGATATGACCGTACCGATGGGCCGAACGCGCGAAAATCGGACAACGTTGTCTGAATCGGTAAAAGGTCGCCTTAAGCCGCTCATTATAAAGGAGTTGATTCAGCCGGGGCGGTTGCCATTTGAACGGAGGCTGGTTTCCAATCGGCAGTTAGTCGTTTTTTATACGAATGCAACATCATCCTATTCGCCTTATGTCGATGCCCGTTTTGCCTACTCACAGATCAAACTGCCCGCCGGTCGGATACAGCTAACGGTGGATGGTGTGGTTACGCTCCCCGAAGGAATGGAAATACAAGGGTCACTGTCCGACGACCGGCTCTCAACGATGCTGCCCGACGACTGGAAACCCACACCCGGCCCCGCCAACCCCGCAACGTCCGCACCGCTCATTACGCAGGGAAAATTGCTGCCTGCCGATGCCCGGCTCGGACGAATTGCGACGACCTTCAACGAACGGTTTGCTGCACTGGCCCCGGTTCTGTTTGTTCATACCGATAAGCCTTTCTACGCAACCGGCGACCGATTGTGGTTAAGTACGTATCTGCTCGATGCCGCTACCAACCGCCGACCGTTGGGCGAAACAGCTATCCATGTTGACCTGCTGACGCCTGCCGGAACACTGGTGCAGCATCAGTGGCTGCACGTGGCCGATGGGCGGGCGGTGGGTAACTTTCGGCTGTCCGACTCGCTGGCATCGGGAACGTATCGGCTTCGCGCCTACACCGATGAGGACGACGGGCAACACCGACCGGCTTTCGAGCGGACCATTGCCGTTTACAATCTATTTCAGGGAACAACGCCAAACCTGCCTGATACGACCAGAAAACCAATGGACGTACAGATTCTTCCCGAAGGAGGGCATTGGGTGGCCGGCGTACCGACGAGGTTGGGCATTAAAGCGGTTGGTGCAGATGGCCGTGGCGTGTTGGCGTTGGGCCGAATTGTGAACAATGAAGGAACGGAAATTTGCCGATTGATGACCAATGCCCGAGGAATGGGGAGCGTGGTGATGACGCCTTTAGCTGGCCGGATGTACTATGCCGACGTGACCCATAACGGCCAGCTCCAGAGAGTACCGTTGCCCCCCGCCGATGAAGATGGGTTCAGTTTGTCGGTCGATGCGGTGAGCGATAGCAGCCGGTTACTGCTGACGATTACCGGCACAAATCGACCAGCTACGGATTCGGTTTATGTGTTGATTCAGCAGCAGGGCCGGTTAGTTGACCAGCGAAAAATTCAGTTGCAGAATGGCGTGGCGCGGGTGAGTTTACCGACCGCTACGTTGCCATCAGGCCTGAATCAGATTACGCTTTACGATGTCGCAACCCGACCACAAGCTGAACGATTAGTGTTTTTGCCGGAGCGAGTACCGTCCGTACGTGTGTTGCTGGGCGTTAATAAAACCCGCTATCAACCTCGCGAACAGGCCATTCTGAGCGTTACGCTGAATGACGATGGACTACCGGTGGTGGCTGCACTGTCGGCTTCCATTACCGATGCCGAACAAGTACCCGACGATACCGCTGCGGCTACGATTCACACCCATTTACTGCTAACGGGCGAACTGCGGGGGCGGGTCGAGCAACCCAACGAGTACCTGAGAAATACCTCGCCCGAAACCCGACGGGCGTTGGATGATTTACTGCTCACTCAGGGCTGGCGACGCGTGCGCGGCACACCCGATACCGAACGGCTGGGCGGGGTGTCGCTGACGGGGCGGGTGCTGAATGCCAAAAATCAACCGATACCCGACGCTCAGGTCATCGTTGCCTCTACTGTTCCCAATCAGTCGTTTATAAGGTCGGCGGGGGCCAATGAACGGGGCCGGTTTCGGCTTGCCGGGCTTGATATCGCCGATACGCTAAAATTGATGGTGCAGATTGCCGACCGGCAGATGAAAGATATTCCGACAAAAGACGCTCATGTTGTGCTTGACGGGCCGGGCCAATCGTGGGAGCCGGACACGAACCAGACTGTACCCGATTGGGGAGTTCTGCGGGCACAATTAGCTGCGGCCCGAATCCGGCAGGAGAGCGACAGTAATTTTTACCGCGATAAAACGGCTAAATTATTGAAAGAGGTGATCGTGCGGGCGCGAAAATTTGACGAACGACCCGAAGACATTCGGCGGATGAGCCTGCACAGTGGGGCCGACGCGACGCTGGTTTTTGACGATACGTCGCCCCGATTCGCTAACCTGTACGAAATGATTCGGGGTCGGGTAGCGGGTGTCAACGTCGGGCAGAATCCGCAAACATTTGCCTATCAGGTAGTTATTCGGGGGATTGGCAGCCTTACGAGTGGCACACAACCGCTGTATCTGATAGACGGCATGTCGATTCAGGATTTTGACGGAACAGCGTTGCTAAACTTTAATCCGGGGGATATTGAGCGGATTGAAGTGCTGAAAAACGCGGGAACGGCGGGTATGTATGGCGTTCGTGGGGGCAATGGCGTGATTGCCTTTTATACCAAACGCTTCCGGCCCGACCAGCAGAAAAATGAAGCCAAAGCCGGTATGACTTCCCTGCAGCTAATTGGCTATCCGTCGGTTCAGCGTGAATTTTACGTACCGCGCTATGAGGCTAAATCCGACGAAAATCAATCGTCGGATTTAGCCAGAATCGACCGCCGGGATGTGTTGTACTGGAAGCCTGTTATGCAGACAGATAGCCAGGGCCGCAGCCAGCTACTCATTTCCTTGTCCGATGTTGTCCGAACGGTACGTGTTAAGGTTCAGGGTGTTACAGCCGATGGTCGGCCAGTAGTGGGCACCGCTTTATTTCGGGTGCAGTAGCGGTAGCGAATGGTTATTTACCCCAGGACGGCGCGGGCGTACGGGCATCGAAAAATTCGTCGATATAGTAATCCCGGCGGGTTCGCTTATCGCATTCGTCGCTCCCAATCGGATAGCGGCAGGTGGCGTACACGCCCACATCATCGGGATTCATCAGGCTAACATACATCTCCTTTGGAAATCGGTCTGTTTTGTGAGCGCGTTTGAGCAGGCAATGGCCGAGTTCATGAAACACTAAACATTCGCGCTCCTGCTGATTGGCCTGTTGCCAGCAACGAGGCTCGTTATTGAGTACAATTCGGGGTGTTCTTCCTGCTTCGAGCGTACACTGTCCGCAAAAGTCCTCCTGATTTACTATGCCGAACGTAATAATCAGATTGTCCGTCGAAACGGGATTGCCGCGTTTTCTGGCTTCCTCCCGAAATGCCGCTACAAACGGTTCTACCTCTGCCGGTACGCTATATTGGGCTGGTTCCGGCTCAGGATCCGGCTGTGCACGCTGGCAACCCGTTAGTCCGGCCAACAGCAACAGGATTAGGAATGAAAGCAGGCGCATGAGTATCAATCTGGAAATGAACCAAAACTACGGAGTTTATGGACTGTTTACAAGCGTCAGGAGGATTGGGTAGTAACACGGCGCGTTCGTTCCCAGGCCAGCCACGCCACTACCGCTAAGCAGGCGGCAAACCACCCGAACGGCAGCCGTAAATCGAGCAGCGACAATGCTCCAAATACCAGCGTTGTAACAAAACTGGCCAGTCCCTGCAACGCCTGATTGATACCGAACACTTCGCCCCGGTCGTCGTCGGTAGTGCGCTGCGCCATCAGCCCCTCGATTAGCCCCTGAATGAACGACAGCGTCAGGCAATCGAACGTAATCAGTACGTAAAAACTGGTCAGCGACGTACCGACCAGGCCATAACCGCCCAATACCGGCACGCCGAGCAGAGCAAGCCAGAAAATTGCGCGTTGCTGGTTGATTCGGTCAGCGAGGTAGGTGTAAAATACGTAGTTGGACACAACGCTTAGCGCACCAAAATAGATGAACAGGTACGAGATGGATTTGGCATCCATCTGCAAGGCACTAAAACTGGCGAACGTAACAAAATAGTTATAATAGCCTGTACTGAATGTAAGTGCTAACTGCATCATAACCAACTGCTTAAGTCCGCTATGTTGACGGTCTTTCAGCAATAGTCTGGCCCAGAGCGTATGCACATCAAGCGACTGCCGTAGTTCGGTTTTTAACGCAGCGGTTTCGATCCCTGGCGGATTCGGGTGGGTTTCGCGAAAGGTCCAGCTTAGTAGTACGTTCAGGGCTGACAGGCTGACGGCCATAATCGCTACCACCTTTGCCTGTTCGCCCTGCACGACGTCAAAAGTGGTAAGCAACAGCCCTGAAACGGCCGGACCGAGCACAAAGCCAAACGAGATGATTGCCCCTTCAATACCAAGGTTTTTGAAAAGCTGATCTTTGGGTGAAATGTCGGTAATGGCCGACCGAACGGTGGCGTACATGCCGTTGGTCAGGCCGTCGCTGGCTCTATTGGCAAAATAATAGCCGACACGTACCGGCAATAGTAAACAATCGGCCAGGAACGTACCGATGGCCGACACAATGAAAATCGGTCGTCGGCCATAACCATCAGACAGTTTGCCCAATAGCGGGGCCGAAAACAACTGAATACCCAGAAATAGTGCCGTACCAACTGCCAGCCACAGTTGCGGTCGTTGCAATCCTTTCACAAACTCCGGCAAAATTGGGCCTACCGCTGAACCAACGACTACGTCGATAAAGATGATGGCGTAAATCTGGGGCAAACGGTAATCGCGGGGCATGAACGAAGAGCTTATCAGTCTATAAAAGTCTGACTTTATTCGGCTAAAACCGCCATTGCTCCATAATTTGACCCGGATAAATGCGTATCGGTTCAACGGGCAGACAACAAAGCCAATCCTGATAAAACCAAACGTTTAGGGTTTATCAGGCTTACCACGTAACAACCGGCTCAGAAATTCAATGTCATCAAACGCATCGGCTCCCGACACTGGTCCCTGCCTGACGGCGACGAGTTTGAGCGATGGAATAATATACAAACGCTGCTTGCCGAGTCCGGCGGCCATCACGAAATCGTCGGGGATGTAGGTTGATGTAAGAATATCAGCCATTTCAGTACGTAGCAGGGGAATGGACTGAATGAGTTGGGGACTGACGGGTTCGCGCAGCCACCAGGTAAGACCATAGGCCGGGTTTTGGGGTGTTCCAATGAAACATTCGGCGATATGGGTTTTGCTGATGATTTGCTTGCCATTCCAATCCCCTTCCCGCCTGACCCACTCGCCAAATGTTGCCCAATGGCGGGCGGTCATGAACCCACCACCGGCCACCTGCGGATTGCCATCGGCACAGCGAACGCCCCATACCAGATTGATTCCCAGTGGGTCGAGAATGCGTCGTTTCAAGTACGCTTCGTACGTTTCAGTGCCTAATTTGCGCTGAAGGGCTGCGGCAAAGCAAATGAATTGATTGGAGCCGTAATCGAATTTCGCGCCGGGGGCCGTCACCATCGGCACCGTTAGAACGACATTCCAGGCGGGCACTTTCGTCGCATCACTGCTTTCGCCGGGTGTCAGTCCGCTGGTGAGCGTCAGGAGTTGGCGGTACGTGATCTGAGCTTTCTGCGGATCGGTTTTCCACTCGGTCACGACATCGGCTACCCGGTCGTCCAGGCGAATCAGCCCATCCTCAACAGCCGCTTCGGCCAGTATGCCATTGAAACTTTTGGTGCCACTGGCTAACAGTTGGGGCCTGCTGGCCGACCCGCCGTTGGCATACTGCTCAAACACTACGTTGCCATCGTGCATCACCACCATGCTCTGCGTACCCGATTGCTGGCCGTATCGCCAGGCCAGTTGCAAAGCAGCCTCCGTGGGCGCGGCTGTTGAACTGCCCGGAACAGGCGTTTCTGTGGTTTTGCAATTTGTTAGAAAGCAGATCAAAACTATTGATAAGCAAAGCGATTTCATGGAGTTCGAGGATATGTTCAAGCCATTGATGCGTATGGTAATCAATGGTTTAACTGTAAACGCGATCCTACTGATAAATGGCCGAAAATCTACTCAAGGGTCAGTACATAGAACTGGCAAACAAACGATTGTCCGAACTCATGTATCGTTCGTTGATAAGTCGGCTGAAAACCGTGCCGCTCGTAGAACTGCATAAGTTTTGGCCGGGTCGAGTCGGTTTCGAGTTGCAGCGTTTGGATGCCCCGTTTCAGGCATTCGTTCCGGCAGAACTCAATGATTTCCGCAAATAAGTTTTGTCCGGCGAAAGATCGACGAATCGCCAATTTGTGAATAAATCCCGACGTATTGGGCGGCACGTTAGGCCAGTAGAGCGGGTCTTCCCATTGAAGAATAAAAACCGCAGCCGGTTCAGGACCGGCACCGTCGTTTCGGTCGGCATAGAGCACAAACAGGTTGCCCATTGTGTGCTCATTCAGCAGGTTTTCGGACGTAAGCGCGTCAACATCCCAGAGTTCCTGGTTATTGTCGACCAGCCATTGCCCCACCTCGCATAGTATCTCAATGGCTGTGTCGGGCTGGTCGTTTCTATATGTAAAAGTCATGTATAGTTGTTATTTGCCCAATCCAGACCCGTCATCGACAACCTTGCTCAGTGTCGAAACGCCGTTTTCATCGAACGCTTCGATGGCAAAATAATAGGGAACGCCTTTGTTCAACGCCCGGAGTTCAAAGGTGTTTGCCGGACTGCCGGGCCGCTGGTCGTTCCAGAACTGATACGTCTGATAGAGTTTATCGGGTGCAATGCCCCACCGGATATTGTAGCCCACCGCGCCGGGCACTGTGCTCCACGAAAGGTCGGCGTTGCGCTGGTCTTTCTGCCGTTTGGCCGTCAGGGTGGCGGGTGTAGCCGGAGCCTTACCAAATCCATTGCCGAATACCCGGAAGGCGTTGATTGCCAGATGCGAACCGGCTACGTAGCCATGCTCGTACCGCACGTACCGCGCCCGAGTGGGCTTGCCGAGTTCAACATACGCGCAGGCCCGGTCGCGTTTGGGTTCTTTATGTAGATCGGCCACCACATTCCACGTCTTGTTATCGGTCGATGTCAGGATTTTGAACTGCGTATAAACCGTTGAATCCGAATCATATACGGTTTGTTTGTAATCAATGTAATCGACCTGCACAGCCTTAACGTCTCGCTCGGCACCAAGGTCAAGGGTCAGCGTTTCGCCGGGTTTATTTTGTTTGGCTACCCAGAATGTGCGCGGATTTTCGTCCGTCACCTTATCCGCCGACAGCGTATCGACAGCAGACGCTTTAAAAGTTGACGAGGCCACGGCGGGTTTTCGGTAGGAGAGGAGCATCCAGCCGGTGAATAACTCGTCGCTCGTTTGTCCGGAACGACTGTCTAACTTTTTTGTCGGCAAATAGTGGGGAAAATCGCCAAAGCGGGTATTGGCAAACATCTGATCGTCTTTATCGAAACCGGCCGGATGCATCACAATCCGTCGTTCCATACCCCAGTTATGACCAATCCAGGTTGTTCCGGTGTTCCAGTAGTTGCCAAAATTATCCTGAAACGTATTGCCATGCCCGCAGCCGGTTGCAAACCCG
The DNA here is from genome assembly GCA_031425355.1 of Spirosoma sp. Taxonomy (GTDB): domain Bacteria; phylum Bacteroidota; class Bacteroidia; order Cytophagales; family Spirosomataceae; genus Spirosoma. Next base: position 15,767 of record JANPJE010000091.1, read on the forward strand.
CCCGGTTTGTAGGCTACCGGGTTGTAGGGCGCGTACTCGAACGGTCCAAGCGGGTCTTTACCAACGTACGTACCATTGCCGTAGACGTTATATTCTGTGCCGGGTGCGCCATATTGCAGGTAATATTTACCGTTGTGTTTGGTCATCCAGGCGCCTTCGGTGAAGGGTTTTATCGGGTCGGAGTGGTTCGGGCCGAAGCGTTCCCAACCGTGCTGATAAGGGTCGAGCCAGAGCATGGCTTTATACGCCTGTGCCGGGTTGTTGCCTGCGTAGGTCAGGTTTCGGTTTTTATCCAACTCAGCCCCAAAAAGAGGATAAACGTTCGATGAACCCCAATACATGTACCATTTGTCGGTATCGTCATCGTGGAATAGGGCGGGGTCCCAGGGGCCGATATCTTTGGGCAAACGCGGCAACCACCGGTTATAGAATTTCAGTTTGCCCTTTTCCGGCTCAGTCGAATAAAAAATGGGCCGCTGCTCAAACGTGGACTGAAACAGATACATCGTGTCGCGCACCGACAGAGCCGCCGGAGCACACATATCTTCCATCGGCCACTTGTCAGGCACGATGTAGTTCCAGTTCACCAGGTCTTTCGAGTGCCACCAGCCTCCCTGAATCGTGACGAATAAATAATACTCTTTTTTGTGATTGATAATGACCGGATCAGCCCCGGAGCGATAGGAAATTTTTTCATTAAGCTGCTCAAAATTATACCGATAGCTAATGTCCATCGGGTTGCAGTACGTTCGGGCCGCGTTCGGCGTTTGTTGAGCCTGTGTACGGGTCACAAACGCGCCGATTATCAGGAGAAATAAGGGTAGAAATCGCACGGGATTGCAGGTTTGGGGTAGGATGTTTAACAATCGGACAGGCCTACAAGTTAAGCCAATATGACTGATATAAACAAGACGATCCTGCCATCGCTGGGCAGCGGCCTGATTGGTGCTGTCGCGCTGACGATTCTCCACGAAACCGTTCGCCGGTTCGTTCCCGACGCCCCCCGCGCCGACATTCTGGGTATGCGAGCCATTAAAAAAATTATGGAAACTGCCGATGCCAAACCACCCGCCGATGATGAATTGCATGGCTGGGCGTTGGGGGGCGATGTTGTCTCGAATACGCTCTATTACAGCCTAATTGGACTCTCGAAACCGGAAAATGCAGTGCTCACGGGTGCGGCTTTGGGGCTGGCTGCGGGCGTTGGTGCCGTTGCGTTACCCGGTCCAATGGGATTGGGAACGGCCCCCACCCGACGTACTGAAGCGACAGTGGCCATGACTGTTGGCTGGTATTTAGTTGGCGGTTTGGTAACGGCTGGTGTTTATACGTGGTTGAAACAGCAGTGAGATAGGTATTTATTGAGGTACCTGAATGCCTTCGTCGGCCAGGTATTGCCCAATATTAAACGTTTGTCCATCAAGGAGTTCCAGGTCACGGTGCCAATCCATTGTGAGCCAAGCATCAGCGTTCTGTTCAGCAAGCATTACCTGTTGTGAACTGGTAAAAATCCAGATGACTTTCTCGGAACCGAAATCCAGAAGCTTCTTGGTTTTCCGGTTGACGTAATTAAAGTCGGCGACTTTTGAGATATCCGCCTTAACGTCAATTTCGACAGCCATAATCGCCGGTACGTCCGTGTATTTGGTGTTGATTTTATCTGGTGTCAGCACGCGTTTGTCGTAAATCGCTACGTCATGCGACAGGTTATTTCGGTGGTCAATGTGAACGCCTGCTTCGTTGGACGCAAACCAGTATTTTTTTCGGTCTAATTTCAAGATCATAATTTCCATGAAATACGACACAAGCACCCACTGTAATGAACTGGAACCCATAATTTCTTCTGCTGATTTTTTGCCTGCCAATACCTCTTCATAGCCGCGATAGTACAATGGACGCCCATCCAGCACTTCATACACCAGCGATTCCAGTTCAACGGGTGGCTTGCGTCGTTTGCGAGGTTGTTGCGCTACTGTTTCCATTGGTCGATTTTTTAGCAAGATAACTCTTTTATTGTGAGTGATTCAGTAGAGTAAGTCTGTTTTGTAGGCTATAAACTTCATATCTTAGCCTGATGATTGCCAACACGCCACCCCCGCCTTATTACGCTGTTATTTTTACCTCTGTTCGCACCGATGTTGCTGAGGATTACGGCGATACGGCTACGCGCATGGTCGAACTGGCTCAGGACCAACCGGGCTTTTTAGGGGTCGAATCGGCACGCGGAGGAGTAGGCATTACCGTATCGTATTGGGAAAGTCTGGAGTCAATTCGAGCCTGGAAACAACAGGCTGAACACCAAATAGCGCAGCAAAGGGGTCGCATCCTCTGGTACGAGTCATACAAAACCAGAATATGCAAAGTTGAACGGGATTATGGATTTAAACAACTTTGAACCTTTTTGTTTTATAACACCGTTATAATTCTGATATGTCCCGCAAAACTACCTACCAGAGTGATCTTAAAGCCGATATTCTTCACCACACCATCACGCTGGCGGGCGAAGCAGGCTGGCCGGGTGTATCGACGCGCAAAATTGCCGACCGACTTCAGACCAGTACAACGGCCATTTACCATTATTTTGGTGGAAAAGAAGCCATTCTGGCTGAGCTGCAACGCGAAAGCTTCCACCAATTATCTGAGGTACAACTGACCGCCTTAGCCGGGCGTGAGGGAAAGCCGAAAAAGCAGTTGAAAGCCGTATCGTTGGCTACGCTACAGTTCGCGCGCGAAAATCCCGAACGGTACGCTCTGATGTTTAATCTCGACGGAGCTGTGTGCCGAAACGATTCGTCGGAGGAATCTACCGAGGGAATGCGTCAGATTCAGGCTGTTCTACAAGCGCTCACCAATGATAATATCGAATCAGTATTTATGCATTGGTTTGCTATGATGCAGGGGTTTGTGGCCTTAGCGCGACATGATTGCCAGCCTGAACAGACAGAGCGATTCGAGCAACTGGTAGAGGACGCTATCGGCAGATTCATAAAAGGTTTATAGCCTTATATTTTT
>JANPJE010000092.1:0-10035 GCA_031425355.1 Spirosoma sp.
AATACTGAACCGGCCTGAGCTATTTCGAGCCAGTTCATATACGATAAACACGCAACAGGCAATCTTGTTTGCTCCACCAATTTAGCTCAGGGTTTCGTTGTTACGTTCGGCGGCCTGGTCGGTGAGCGTCGTCAGTACGGATTCAGACAGTTCGGTTTCGCTATCTTTTCCCAAAGCGCGCCGGGAGCCGATGCCACCGGGCGCGGGCAGCATCTGATTGACAATAGCCATTGTTTCTGCCATCAGGTTTGGGGCAACACCCTGTAGAGCAACGCCGATTTTGGCGGGTAACGTAGTAACGAGTTCGGCCTCACCGTAGCGGCAGGCTTCGATGATTTCGCGGGCCGATTCGGTCGAACTCATTGTTAGCAGCGGCAGCGAATCGCTGATTTTGAAGGCGGCATATTCTTTTTCATGCTGACCTTTAAAAATGGCGTGTCGCGGACTGCCCGTTCGCATCAGGCCGGGACAAACGGTTGTTACATAGATTCCCGTCTTCTGCAACTCGGCCCGCAGGCCTTCGGAGTATCCCACGAGAGTAAATTTACTGGTCGAGTAAGGCAGTAAATGTGGCACCGATACTTTCCCGCCAATAGAGGCTATGTTTACAATCCGTCCCTGCTTTCGGGGCAACATTTGAGGCAACACGGCATTAATCATGTGGAAAGCTGCCCAGAAATGAGTATCCATCGCCTGTCTGAAATCATCCTCGGTGGCATGTTCATAGGGCGTCACGATAATAACCCCGGCATTATTGATAAGCACGTCGACCGGACCGAGCGTCTGCCGGACGTTTTCGGCGAAGTGATCTATCTGTATTTTGCTGGTAACGTCGCAGACTTCGGCATACACCGAAACGCCAAATGACGTTAACTCCGTTTCGGCGCGGTCGAGTTCGTCGGCATCGCGGGCGCAGATGGCTATATTTGCACCTTGCTGTGCCAGCAAGCGGGCCATTTCGAGGCCCAACCCCCGCGAGCCACCGGTAATTAATACGGTTTTGCCGCGAAAATCAATTTTTCGTTGTTGAGCCAGCATAGCTTTGACAGCCGTCCACGCGCCAATAACGGCAACCCCCCATAGCAGAACTTTTGATTGAGTCGAAACAGTCATGATTCATTTATCTCGTTGAACTTACATAACCGGCGTTTTACGGGAAGGTTATCAGGACGAGATGACAACCTCATTATCAATTAATTAAACACTACCTATTTCTTCATAAGTAGTCGCGCAGAACCAATTGAACACTGATACTCAAAGCGCATAAAGAATAAACTGCTTAAAGTTCTTTGTGCGCTTTGTGGCTCTGTGTTCAATATCATGACCTATTTTTGCTTATTAACTTGATATTTGCGAAAAAACAGTTTAGACATTACTCTTTGTTAACCTATGAAACATACTTTACCAACCATCCTGATTTTCTGTTTATTATTTATATCTCAACTGAGCGTTTGGGGTCAGTGTACGATTCCCGCGCTACTCAGTTGTGCCGGTTGCACGAACCTGACGGGCAGCAATCTGAATATCAGCTCCGGTACATATTGCGTAACGACATCCATCAGCAACTTAAATTTGAGTGGGTCAGCCGTAATTTGCGTGTCCGGGGCAGGCCAGATAAATGGCGGAAATATTAACGGCGGCACCATCATCTACAATGGTAGTTCGACCTCGAATCCACTGAATGTCAACATTGGCGGGGGTACACTTCGCATCCGAAGCAGCCTAACGCTCAGCAACTTAACCACAATCAATGGCTCGTCAACGGTTGTCGTTGACAATACCGCTACGTTGACGGTGAGCAACCTCGATGTCAATGGCAACCTGTTTGTCGATCAGGGATCAACGTTGTATGTCAACGGTAACTTTGGCATCAACGGCGGTGGAAATGTTTGCCTGAACAACGGCATTGTCAATACAAACCAGTTTACTAAAAACGATCAGGCCAACTCCACCAAGACCTCCAGTAGAGGGTGTTACGCCATTCGTTCCGGCGTTGGCAATTTCAACCAGATTCTCACAAATAGCAGCAGTATTTTTGTTTGTCTGCCGGGTGCCATTCCCAACCCGAACCGGTTTGGCAGTGCAACGGTCACCGCTAACTGCTCAAATTCATCGGCGGATGGCGGTTGTTTAGCTGCATTGCCCGTTCGTCTGACCTCGTTTCAGGCGCAATCATTTGGCGAGGGCGTTCGCCTGAACTGGACCAGTTCGCTCGAGCAAAATTTCGATTATTATCAAGTCGAACGTAGCACCGACGCCGTTGGTTTTGAGGCCGTTAGTCCAAGAATCCTATCGCTTTCCAATCAAAAAACGGGTGCCCGGCAATATGAGTGGACCGATGTGAATGCCCGAAGCGGCACCTTTTATTACCGGCTTAAACAGGTTGATCTGGATAATACCTACAGTTATTCAAAAATTGTTGGCGTTTCGTTCACCAGCGATGACAAAGCGGTTACGATAAGCCCGAATCCGTTTTCCAACGAACTGGGCATCACGTTAGCTACGCCGTTGAATGGGACATACGTTATTGAGGTATATGGTACGTCAGGCAAACTCCATGCGTCACTAACAGGCGAAAAGAACGCGCCTACACTTACCCGAACGACAGCCACAACTACGTTTCCGACAGGTTTCTATTTTGTCACTGTTCGCATTGGTGATCAGCACTTTATACGTAAAGTAATCAAGGAATAACGCTCACCAATGGTTTGTCGAATTGGCTTATCCGTTGATCTTTCTGGCTATATGCGTCTACTCCCGGCCGTTTTTTAAATGGCCGGGAGTAGTCAGTTTACGCGCTGACCTTTATGAAGATGTAACCGATCTGCTCATGAAATCAAGTCTTCTTTTCGCTGCTCTTTTTTGTCTGATCAATGGCTCATCAATCGCACAAGCCATTGATTCAAAAGTGTATGCCTGGATGCAGTCGCCAGTAGCAAAAAAAGCTAATTCGGAGCAACGAACCATTCTGGAGGGCAGCACAACAGACTTTCGCCACATCAAAATTCACGCAACGACCCTACTCCCCCGTCAGGCTCCGCACCCGGCACACACCCACGACGATGAGGAATTAATCATCATCAAGGAAGGGAAACTAACGGTAACAATTGCCGGAAAAACCAAAACCCTCGGTCCCGGAAGTATCGCCCTTATGATGCCCGGCGACGAACATGGCTTTGACAACAGAGAAGACTCGCCCGCTACGTATTACGTCATGCGGTATGAATCGCGGGTGCCGACGGATGCCGAACGGGGCAGAAAGGCAGGCGGTTCGTTTTGGGTCGACTGGAATGACGTACCGTTTCAACCGCATGACAAAGGCGGTATCCGGCGCATGTTTGACCGCGCAACGGCCATGACAAAACGCTTCGAAATGCACGTAACAACGCTTAACGAGGGTTTATGGAGTCATCCGCCACACACGCACTGGGCCGCCGAAATCCTGCTGATGATTGACAATACGGCCCAGGAAAGTATAAACGGTCAGCTACAGCCAGCAACCACCGGCGACCTGATCTTTCTGGAATCCAACGTACCACACGCCATTCAAAACACCAGCAAGGGCAGTTGCACATACTTCGCGTTTCAGTTCGATTAAGTTAACGCCCAACACCCACAAATTTCAGCAGGTCACGGTAAATGATGTTGTTCTTCCAGAACAATTGCGTAGCCATACCCACGTGTTTTTTGCCGGGAAGGGTTGTAAAGTCATGGTTCACGCCCAGTTCCTGAAGTCGCTTATGGAACCGCTGGCTGCTGTTGGTAATGCTTGGGTACGTACGGCCACCGGCATACATCAGCATGGGCGGACTACCCGCCTTAACCTGATACATGGGCGACATGGCCCGCCAGACGGCCGGGTCTTTCCCGTACGGAATCAGGTACTGCGCATCGTTGGGATATTCCAGCTTGGTCAGATAATCGAGCATATCCAACCCGGCGGGGTCGTCGAGAATAGCCCCTTTTACTGGATTTTGAGCCAGACCAATTTTTGCAAATAACTGATTATCAACCGCCAGAAGAGCCGACAAGCCACCACCTGCTGAATGACCCATCACAAAAATCCGGTTGGGGTCTCCACCGTATTCGGCAATGTGCTGGCTGGTCCAGGCTACGGCACGAGCGCAGTCGTCGGCCATGGCGGGCACGAGCACGGCGGGCGAGAGCCGGTAACTGATTACGACGGCCACAATACCCTGTTTGGCCAGCCGCCGACCGACGAATGCATACAAATTTTTGCTGCCGCTGTTCCAGCTACCACCGTGAATGAATACCACAACGGGCCGGGGCATGGACGATGCTTTTCGGGGAGAATATACATCCAATACGTGCCGTTCGGGGTTGAAGTCGGGCGACGTATTGCTTACATAAACGATGTCTTTTGTGCGTCGGCTGGGACGTGCCTCGGCGTATTCATTAAACAAAAGTAAGACTGTGCTCACCAGAATCAGCCCGGCGGGAATCTGCCAGAGCAGTCGAAGAAAAATCATTTGCACAAACCTCATCAAGCGAGGTAACTATACGTTCGTGAATAACTTATACCGTCAATACATACCGTAGAAACGCGATTCTGGATTGATGGTACAAAGGTATTCCGTTATACAGTTGATTCGTGTACAGTTTGTCCGGTGCCGCCGGTGGCTTTCTGGCGATTACTCACTGACTTTTTTACGGCGAATGGAAAGAAAAGCAGAGAGATTACACAGCCGATGGTGGGTACGTAGCCGATGGGTGTGAATACGCCCGTGGGTGCGCTAATGAGCACAATCAGCAACGCCGTTTTGATAGCCCGGCCCTGACTTCCCGAAACGCCCCGGAACCAATCCCGAATTTCGCCAAGCATCCGCACGCTCAGCGAAAGTAATAGCATACCCATCAGAATCAGCGAATAAAACCGAAAATCATACACGAACGTACCAGCCATTGCGCGCTCAACGGCCCGGTAACTGATCTCGAACAAATGACCAGCCCCCAAAAAGGTAGCGATGGCTGTAGCTCCGAAAACGACAAAATAAGCGGGCACTTTCCGCACGGGCACGGTGGCGTTGCGAACCAGCCTGACGGTATTGATAAATGTGAAAATGGCACACAGGGCCAGCACGATCTGGTCGATGTAATTCAGGTAAAACGTGATCATGGAGTTGGTTAACTGAGTTGGCGAGGTTTATAAGAGTACCCGCAAGATGGCTTATCACCCCCCTTCCAGTCAATCAGAATTTCCATCAACTCGCTAAAAACCCCGGTCAACCGTGCAAACAACGGATTAAAGTGCTTGTCAGTCCAGGCTGAACGCTACGTATTTATCGCTCGATCTGGTATTGAGTTTACCGCCCCCGCAGGCAATCACAACGTACTGTTTTCCGCCAACGGCATACGTACTGGCCGACGCATAGCCTGCCGCTGGCAATGGAGTCTGCCAAAGCACCCGGCCCGTTTTTTTATCGAACGCCCTTAACTGGCCGTCTTTGCTGGCGGCAATGAAAATCAGGCCACTACCCGTCACTAAAGGACCGCCATAATTGTCTGTTCCGGTTGGCGGAATGCCTTTGGCCGTTAGTTCGGGGTATTCGCCCAGCGGCACCTGCCAGCGGTGTTCGCCCGTGTTCAGGTCAATGGCCGTGAGCGTTCCCCAAGGTGGGGCACTAACCGGATAACCCTTGCTGTCGTACCAGCGGTTGTAGCCCGTATGTTGATACGGAATTTCTCCTTTTTGCACCGTAATGATTGATGATGGCCCGCCTTTATTAAACAGAAAATCAACAAGAGCTTTACGTTCAGTTTCGGGCAGGTGTGAAAACGAGGGCATCATTCCGCGTCCTTTCTGCATGACCTGATGCACAGCCTCAACCGAAAGACGGTTGTCGATGCCCAGCAACGACGGATACGAGCCGTCGTGGTTGCCCCGGCGGTCGGCACCGTGGCAGGCGGCACAGCGCAAACTATACAACTGAGAACCCGTAACAGAAGCGTTATCAGCCGGTTGGCTTCGGGTCACTAATGACGAAAAACAAGGATTTTGCTTGGCCGGAATGTAAATAACCCCATCAGGGTCAGTGGCCGAACCACCCCACTGCGCTCCGCCATCCGTTCCCGGAAAGAAAACGGTCATCTCGGATGTTAGCGGAATGTAGGGGCTTCCGGTGCGGGCTTTCCGTAGGGTTTCGACGATAGAATTTCGGTCAGCAGCCCAGGCATTAATGTCTTTTTCGGTGAAGGTTTGCTTCGTGAACGGGGCTGGTTTTTGCGGGATGGGCTGCGTTCGACTGATTTGTTCACCCGCTACGCCATCGGTCGGAAACGGTTTTTCATCAATCGGGAACAGCGGCTTTCCGGTTGCCCGGTCGAACACAAAAATATGGCCCTGCTTGGTTGTCTGCGCCACAACATCAACTCGCTTACCGGCGTGCGTAACCGTCAGCAAATTGGGCGGAGCGGGCGGGTCGCGGTCCCAAACGTCGTGATGAACGAACTGAAAATGCCAGATTCGTTTGCCCGTATTCGCATCCAGAGCCAGTAAACAATTGGCGTACAAGTTGTTACCTTTCCGATTACCGCCGTAGAAATCGTAAGCCGCCGAGCCGGTTGGTACGTACACAATGCCTCGCTGCCGATCAATAGCCATGCCCGCCCAGGCATTGGCCCCACCAATTCGCTGGCGCGGGCTGGCCGGTGACCAGGTGTCATAGCCGGGTTCGCGGGCCTCGGGAATGGTACGAAATGTCCAGGTTTTTCGGCCCGTCCGAACATCATACGCCCGCACATCGCCCAGCAGCGCGGCTTCATTTTCCGAAACGCGTGCGCCAACAATCAACAGGTTTTTATAGATCACATTGGGCGTGTTGGCCCGTACATAATCGTCGGCGCCGGGCCGCTCGATGCCTTCTTTCAAATCAATCCGACCCGCCCTCCCAAATGTATCAATCGGCTTTCCCGTGCTGGCATCGAGCGCGTAAAGCCACTGAACAGCTCCGAAAAAAATACGTTTATCGGAGCCGTCGGCCCAGTACGTTACGCCCCGGCTGGTTGTCCCGCCATTGTCGGTCAAATTCGTTTTCCAGCGTTCCTGCCCGGTCGCTGCGTCGATGGCAAACGCCTGCGTATTCGCCGAAACGCCATACAGCGTCCCGTCAACAATGATCGGATTGCACTGCATCTGAGTCCGATTACGCACCGTATCAGCCCCGCCCGACGCGTATGTCCAGACTACTTTCAGGTTCTGTACATTATCGGCATTGATCTGGTCGAGGGGTGAGTAGTGACTTTTCGCTCCGTCGCCATTGTATTCGGTCCAGTTTGTATCGGGCAGAGCGGGTGCATAAAAAAAGCGGAATGCGCCGATCAGCAGAAGAATCAGTAAGCTGTATTTCATGATCGAGGACGCCGAAAACCCGGCTTACGGTAAAAGCACCTGAACCCCTCACTTTTACCGAATTGCTTCTATGTGTTTGCCCGTATCTTTACAACAATATTACGTCATCAACAGAACATGGAGAACCTGAAACCGGCTGCTGGCACCGTTACCGAAACAGAACGGACATACGCTATTGACTTTCTTACAACCTCACAGCATAATCTTCACCAGTCGCTCAGCAGCCTGTCTAACGAACAGGCCACTTTCAAATCCGATACGAACCGGTGGTCTATTCTCGACTGTGCAGAGCATATTTTTTTAGTCGAAAAGGGTATTTTCAGAGCCGTTAGAGAAGCGATGAACGTACCGGCCAACCCGGAGATGCGCAACCAAATCAGGGTAACAGATATCGATGTGATTAAATCCGTTCGCAGTCGGACAATGGCTATATCATCCCCGGCTCCATTCGTGCCAACGGGCCGGTTTACAGATATTGCGACTGCGTTGCAGGCCTTCGATGAGCAACGTACGGCGGCAATTGACTTCGTTCAAACAGCTCAGGATGATCTCCGAACGCATTATTTCGAGCATTTCATACTGGGTACACTGGATGTTTATCAGGCCATTTTGCTGATGTCGTCGCACGTGGAGCGGCACCGGAAGCAAATCGACGAGGTGAAGGCCAGCGATGGTTTTCCAAAATAAAAGCGGGGCCGTGTTTCCACAGCCCCGCTTTATAAACCAGAAATGATGTTTAATTCTTGGCCTGCACCGGCAAATCCTCTAACTGGGCATAGCTTAGTTTCCAGCTACCATCGTCCGCTTTTTTCCAGAGAAGAATAAAGTTACCCTCGCCGAACGCACGGGGCTGGTCGGGGCCATCAGGCAGTACATCGACCGCAAACGTGCCGGCTTCATAGGCCGTACGCGTGTCTGACGACGAACTGACAACGTTTGTTTTTAGATTCGCCAATGTCGGCAGGGTTTCCTCCACCCATTTTTTCGCTACTTCCGACTTGCCCTTATAATGGGCGTTTCCTTGCAGGAAATGGACATCTTCGGCCAGGAAAGCATTTATTTTGTCGGCGTTTTTATTGTTCCAGGCTTCAATAAACTGCCGGTTGAGATCCTGAATGTTTACGGCATCGCCGGATGACGAACAGGCCGTGAACACGCTCGCAATGAGCATTATGCTGAGGAAATTTTTCATGAGTGTTTCGTTTTTGAAGGTGAGTAAAACTTCTGTTGCTCATCAGAATCGGCTTTTACAGACGAAACCAGATGAGCAACAGTAGCAATAAAGTATCTCGGTTACCAGCTTTTACGTCTGTATTCCGACGTACCGTATGGAGCAGTTGGGTCGCCAAACGAATTGTTCGCCAAATAGCCTTCGCTCAATACAAACGATGACTGCGTTGATTGAGCAGCCAGTAAAGCCACCGGCTGTACGGCCCTTCCGTTGACCGTTTTAGTCGAAGTTGCGGCCAGAACAGGCTGGTCACTACGTTCGCTCGATTGACCGGCAGCCCTGGCTGCAGCTTCCCGCTCAACAGCGGCCCGTTCGGCACGCTCGGCAGCGGCTATCCGGGCTTTGTTTTTATTGTCGATGTGCTTGCCAATGGCGTATCCGGCGGCTCCCCCAGCGACCCCGCCAACAACGCCACCGACTGCCCGGTTTCGCTTGTTGATTACGGCACCCGCAGCACCGCCAACACCCGCACCAATAACGGTACCTTTGGCTTGTGGACTCCAGCGTTTTTTACCCTGTTTGCCAATAGCATACCCGGCGGCTCCGCCCAATACGCCACCAACAGCACCCCCAACGGCGCGATTACGCTTATTTATGATGGCTCCGGCAGCCGCACCGGCACCGGCGCCAATAATAGTGCCCTTAGCCTGTCGGCTTATTGCTTGGGCGGATGTTTCTATGGATTGACCCAGAACGAGAGCCATTAAAATCAGAGCGGACGTGTTACGAATCGTTTTCATATCGTCATTATTTAGTGAGTAATGTACTTAGTTAGGTACGTATATCAACGTGACTTTTCTACCTTTTGTTTATTCTAAGACCATTATAAACTGAGTTGGTTTAAGAAGATGTCGCAAATAGTTAGTCCCGGCGGGCGTTTACGAACATCACAGAGCGACAATAAACTATTTGATTTTCTGCGAAACACTGCTGACACAGGGCTGTCAGCAGGTCGCCTTTACTTTGTAGCATCAACCAAATACATAAAGTTATGTCATTGACTCAGATGCTGTTGACCGAGATGAATCAGGAAGCCCAGACCACCCGCAAAATGCTCGAACGGGTGCCCAACGACAAGTTTGACTGGCAGCCGCACCCCAAAAGTATGACCATCCGGCAATTAACGACGCACATTGCTGAACTGCCGTCCTGGGTTAGCATGGTTCTGAATACCGACGAACTTGATTTTGCCAGCAGCCCCTACTCGCCGAAACCCATCGACAACACAACCGAGTTACTCGACATGTTCGAGCATTCGCTGACCGATGGAAAAACGTCGCTTGGCCACGCTACCGACGACCAGTTAGAGCCGATGTGGACGCTACGTAATGGTGATGAGATTTATAGTCAATCGACCAAAGGTGAATTTATTCGGATAACTTTTTCGCAGATTGTCCATCACCGTGCCCAATTAGGGGTGGACCTTCGGTTATTG
>JANPJE010000093.1:0-13036 GCA_031425355.1 Spirosoma sp.
GTCGGGCGAAATCGAGCCGCAGACGGGATCAATTATCATGACCCCCGGCGAACGGATGTCGGTGCTCAACCAGAATCAGTCGGCCTACGATGAATACACGGTGCTGCAAACGGTTATTATGGGCAACAAGCGCCTATATGATATCATGCAGGAGAAAGATGTGCTCTACGCCAAAACCGATTTTACGGATGCTGACGGCGAAAAAGCTGCCGAACTCGAATCTGAATTTGCCGAGATGAACGGATGGGATGCCGAGTCGGACGCGGCCAGCCTGCTGTCGGGACTGGGCATCAAAGAAGATCTGCATTATTCGCTGATGAGCGACATCAATGGCTCCGAAAAAGTTCGTGTGCTGCTCGCGCAGGCTCTTTTTGGTAGCCCCGACGTACTGCTGCTCGATGAGCCGACCAACAACCTCGACGTGGAATCGGTGAGCTGGCTCGAAAATTTCTTAGCCAATTTCAGCAACACCGTTATCGTGGTATCTCACGACCGGCACTTTCTGGATCAGGTCTGTACGCAGATCGTGGACGTGGATTTCAGCAAGGTCAAGCTGTTTGCCGGTAACTATTCATTCTGGTATGAGTCGAGTCAACTGGCGTTGAAACAACGGCAGGATCAGAACAAGAAAACGGATGACAAGCGCAAGGAACTCGAAGAGTTTATTCGCCGGTTTTCGGCCAACGCGTCGAAATCCAAGCAGGCAACCAGCCGTGCAAAACTGCTTGAAAAACTTACGATCGATGATATTCAGCCGTCATCGCGTAAATATCCATACGTCAACTTCAAACCCGAACGCGAACCCGGCGATCAGATTCTGGCGGTCGAGAATTTGACCTACACCGCCGAAGACGGTACGAAACTATTTGAAAATCTGTCGTTTACGGTCAACAAGCAGGACAAAGTGTTCCTGTATAGCCGCGACGGACTGGCGGTGTCGGCCCTGATGGATATTCTGTCGGGCGAGCGCAAGGCTGATTCCGGTACGTTCCGGTGGGGCATTACCATCACGATGGCATACTTCCCAACCGATGCCGAAAAAGAGAAATTCTTCCAGACCGATCTGAACTTAGTCGATTGGCTTCGGCAGTATTCGGTGGAGAAAGACGAGAGTTTCATTCGCGGATTTCTGGGCCGGATGCTGTTCTCGGGCGAAGAGTCGCTGAAGAAAGCAACCGTACTGAGCGGGGGCGAAAAGGTGCGGTGTATGCTGTCGCGGATGATGCTGTCGGGGGCTAATATGCTGATGCTCGATGAGCCAACAAACCACCTCGATCTGGAATCCATCGAATCGCTGAACAACGGCCTGATTGATTTCAAAGGACCGGTTCTGTTCACGTCTCACGATCACCAGTTTGTGCAGACCGTCGCCACCCGCGTTATCGAAATCACCCCGGCGGGCATCCTCGATAAACTGATGACCTACGACGAATACCTCACCGACGAGCGCGTCAAAGCCCAGCGCGAGGAACTGTATCAGGCTATAGCGTAACGTATCAACTGATAATAAATAGGGAATCTGCCCCACTGAAATACATGTTAAAAAAAGCCGCGCCCCGTTATAACTGGCGCGGCTTTTTCGTGCGCCTTGTCGAGTACAACGGTTGCTAATTTCAGCGAAGGGAACGTAGCAAAGACCCTCAGCAATATGAACTGGTGAGTCCGTTTTGTCTATAGCGTAATGACAAGAGCCACATTGGCCAGCACAAAACACAGAACCATTAACGTACTGCCTTGTAAGAACACCCGGACCATCGCGACTCAAAATGCTTCCAGTTGCTCCGGTGGATGCACGATATCCTGAAATGTTGTTTATAGACTGTCTGAATAAGTTTATTTTTGCGCGAAATGAACTACCAGATTCGGGAACACCGCGCCGACGAACCGATACCATACGCGTTGCTGCTGCTGGCAGATGAGAGCCGGGCACTGATCGACGGCTATCTGCCCAAAAGTCAATTGTATGTGCTGGAAATTGACCGGCAGGTAGTCGGCGTTGGTGTGTTGCAGGTGAACGGTCTGGCGGGTGAGATTATGAATATTGCCGTTGCGGTCGAACACCAACGTAACGGATTGGGTCGGGGGTTGCTGCGAAAACTAATTGAAGTGGCTCACGAACAGGGCGTTGTGCGATTGAAAATTGCAACAGGTAACTCCGGCATCGGACAAATCGCGCTCTATCAGCAGGAGGGATTCGAGCTGATCAGTCTTGACCGTGATTATTTCCTGCGCCATTACCCCGAACCGATCTGGGAAAACGGGATTCAGTGCAAACACCAGTTAATTTTCCAAAAACACTTTTGTACTGACATGCGAAAATTCATTTATCCCGTCGATGCCTCGCTCGATAACTTCATCGCATAACCCGACGGAACGACGGACGGCTTTTTGCCAACCGGAACCTACGTCATGGATTCTCTGGATACTATTAAAACCTGCGGGGCAATTCCTTCCCATCCCTGACCGATTTTTAGTGTCCTTCGGATTAACTTATTTCTCCGGGTAAAATCTTTTCAATTAAATTGTACGTTTATTGGATGATCAAGTAGACAAAAACAAGGGTAATCGTTAACTCATGAGTGACACTGACCAGTATCACCGCATTGAAGATGAAATACAGCAGGTTACGTTTCGTAATGACCTCTCCAAAGCCGGAATTAACCTGATTTATACCGGTACCTGGCTCAAAACGGCCCACAGCGATTTTTTTAAATCGTTTGGTATTACGTGGCCACAGCATAACCTGCTCCGGATTTTGCGCGGGCAGAAGGGTAATCCAATTAACGTAAATGCCGTGAAGGAGCGCATGATGGACAAATCGTCCAATGTGTCGCGCATTACCGAAAAACTCCAGAAAAAGAAGCTCATTGAGTGCCGTACCTCCGAATCCGACAAACGGGCTGTTGACATCACGATAACCCAAAAAGGGCTTGATCTGCTCAAGAACGTCGAGGCTCGCGTTCACGAAATCAACGATATGCTCGGTCATCTGGAACCCAGCGAATTGATTCTGCTCAATCTGCTACTGGACAAAATCAGAACGCCGTCAAACGGCTCCCGCCACTAATTTTCTTATTCCTTCTAACCGCGTTTACTGTCAATGACTTGTAACTGTTTGCGCGTACGTACACGTAAAATTGAGCCGTCTATGTTACCGATAAATAAGTCAGAAGGTGTATTTTGGAAACGTAAGGTACTGAACCAGATTATTTTATTTAGTATTGTATCATAATTTAGGTGTATGTACTTATACTTTACGTCAGAAGAAGATAGATACGAATACGCTAATTCGGGCGTGTCAGCAATGGGAGAGCGATTATGCAAGACGTACTTGACAAACAAGCCAATACCCAACTCATGGAGCGGTTATTTCCGGGCTGGGTCGTGCTTCACTGCTTCGATGGCGGGCGGGGGCATCAGTTCATCAGTGGCAACGGAGCCGCCTTATTCGGCTTTTCAAATCAAGAGTTAGACGCCAAAAATCTGGTTGATCTGCTGGCACTCATTCACCCCGACGACCGCGAACCCTACACCCGAATCAGGAAACGGATTGAGGAGTTCGCCAGCGAGACTGACCCCGAGGAGGTTCATCAGTACCGATTTGTGATGCAATACCGCATCCGGCGGGGTAGGGGCGGGTACTTTTGCCTGTACGATGAAAAACAGTTTTACGTCAACAGGCGCGGTGATCTGGAAAAACTGGTACTTTTCCGTGATACGTCGGCTGATCGTCCGTTTGTGCGGGTGCAACTTGATGTGTATAAAGTTCACGAGTTGGGCTACCGGAAAATCAGCACATACGTACCGTCGATGACGGATCAGAGCGAAGGATTAACCTCGCGGGAAATCGAAATTATCGACCTTATTAAAGATGGGTTGAGCAGTAAGGAAATTGCCGGGCGGTTATTCATCAGCATCAACACCGTTCGCAATCACCGCAGCAACATGTTCCGGAAAACAAAGTCCCGAAATATGGTTGATTTGTTGATGACCAACAGCCTGATAAATTAGAGATGATTAGATGGGGTCAGGAATGGTCAGGTTTTGTTGAAAGTAGTCAGAAGTTGACAGAGATGGGCAGCTACCGCCGTGCGTTTAGAAATGCGATAATGGCCTGATTGTCAAGCACATAATCGACATATATTGTCGATATAGCGTGTTGCGGCATAAAGGCAACCAGAGCTGTATCGGGCTGCTGAACAACCGCCACACCGCCCGCTTTTTTAATCGCATTCAATCCGGCCGTCCCGTCGGCGTTAGCCCCCGACAATAAAATACCTACTAATGAAGACCCATACACATCGGCTGCCGACTCGAATGTTACGTCGATGGAAGGGCGGCTGTAGTTAACTTTTTCGGAGTCATCGAGCGAAAATGTGCTGTCCTGTTCGATCAATAAATGGTAATCGGCGGGGGCTAAATAGATGGTGTTCGGCCTGATTGCATCTTTGTCATCGACTTCGGTAAGAGTAATGCTTGTTTTGAGCGACAGTAAATTTGCCAGCGTTGAATCGGCGGTGTTTTTGCGGTGCAAAACAATGATTAGGGCAAAGGGCAGGGGCGGTTGCAGAGCGGGTAACACCTGCAACAACACCTCAAGGCCACCGGTCGAACCGCCAATCAGCACAGCCTGGCAACCTCCGGCTTTGGGGGGAGTTACGCGATTTTTCGCCATATTTTTTCGCTGTCAATTTGCTTAAACTTAGACTGAATAGCAGAGAATTTCAGGGTTTCTTTGGCACCCAAACCTAAGTAGCTGAGTGGTCCTAAACTCTCCTCAAATAACGTGAGCACGCGCTCCTGCAAATTTCGGTCGAAGTAAATCAGTACGTTACGGCAGAGAATCAGATCAAACTCATTGAACGAGCGGTCTGAAACTAAGTTATGGGTTGAGAAAACCATTTTTTCGGCCAGTTCTTCCCTGAATTTAACCCGGCCATATTGGGCCGTATAATAGGTTGAAAAGTCGTTTGTGCCGCCGGAGAGTATGTAGTTTTCAGAATACTGTTTCATAGGACCGAGTGGAAAAATGCCTTTGCGGGCCGCGTCGAGCACATCGGGATTCAGGTCGGTGGCGTAGAGTAATGACTTGTGTAACAGGTTAGTTTCTTTGAGTAAAATAGCCATCGAAAACACCTCTTCGCCAGTTGAGCAGCCCGCGTGCCAGATCCGGACAAACGGTTTGGCAACGAGTTTGGTCAGCACGCTGGTCCGCAATGTTTTGTAGAAAAGCGGGTCGCGGAACATCTCCGTTACGTTCACAGTCAGTTCTTCCACAAAACGCTTCAGATAACTTGGGTCAGAGCGAACCCGGTAACGCATTTCGGCAAAACTCGGAAACTTGTCCAATGAACACAGCCGGTTTATGCGTCGCTTCACAGACGCCCTGGCGTACTGCGTGAAATCGTAGCCATACACCTCATACAGGTCACTCAACAGCAAATCAACCTCCTCTTCTTCAATCATAATGCCCGTTGAGAAATGTCAGGTTTTGTCAGAAATGGTCAAGTGATGGTCAGGTTTTGTCAAGAATGGTCAGGAACTGATTTACACCGATTCGCCTGACAAGTCCTGACTACTCTTGACAAGTCCTGACCATCACTTGACCATTCCATTGCTGACAACAAATTAAACCGTTGCCAGCAGCCCCAATAGCCGATCAACGTCGATTGGCTTGGCTACGTAGTCCGTTGCGCCAGCCCGCAGGCATTTTTCCCGGTCGCCAAGCATAGCCTGCGCTGTAACGGCAAAAATGGGCATATTACGTCGGTGGTCTATGTTTTTGATGTGCGGAATCGCTTCGTAACCGTCCATGTCGGGCATCATCATATCCAGTAAAACCGCGTCGATACGTTCGTCGGTTTTCAGAATATCCAGCGCGTCACGGGCGTTCAGGCACGACAGGCACTCGAACGTTTTGGCCCGCAACGTAGCTGTCAGGGCAAAAATATTTCGGGAGTCGTCGTCAACAATCAGGACTCGTTTTTTTGGCATGATGTTCAGGAGTTTAAACACAGAGGAACGGAGGTTCCACTGAGACAACGGAGAAAAAAGAATTCATTTCTCTGTTCCTTTGTGTTTAAATCGTTTAGTTTTTGTCATACAGCCAGACACGAAGCAACGATATAAGCTGGTCGATATCAACGGGTTTGGTAATGTAATCCGACGCGCCCGCCTGAATGCATTTCTCCCGATCGCCGGTCATGGCTTTGGCCGTTACAGCAATAACGGGTAAGTTTTTCCACTGGTAATGCTCCCGGATTGTGCGGGCGGTTTCGTAACCATCCAACTGCGGCATCATCATATCCAGCAGAACAGCGTCGATCTCCGGGTTTTCAGCCAGTTTTTGCAGGGCTTCCTTGCCGTCCAGCGCGGCAATAACGGTCATGTTGTACTTTTCCAGCGCCTTCGAGAGCGAGAAAATATTTCGTACGTCGTCATCCGCTACCAGCACCGTTTTGTTTGTAAGTACCTGGCTCAGTTCGCCCAGTTTTTTGGTCGATGGGCTGCTCTTCGCGTGTTTATTTTCCTCGACCAAGTGCAGAAAAAGCGACACCTCATCAAGCATCCGCTGGTAGGAGTGTGCAGTTTTGACGATGATCGAATCCGCGTATTTTTTGATTTTCAGTTCCTCCGCCATCGACAGGCTTTTGCCGGTAAAAATAATGATTGGCAGGTTTTCCAGTTCGGGGTTTTTCCTGGCTTCTTCGAGAGTTTCGTACGCTTTCGTATCCGGGATACCCATGTCCAGAATAACGCAGTCCACCTCGTTGCGCTTCAGCGCGTCGATGCCTTCCGATACGTTACTTTTTAACTCGGAACTGATGTCAAATGTCTCCAGAAAATACGCTAACGCTTTGGCGTGCTTTGGGTTATCTTCAATAATAAGAACCTTTTTAGGATCTCGGTTCAGTAC
Organism: Spirosoma sp.; assembly: GCA_031425355.1. Classification (GTDB taxonomy): domain Bacteria; phylum Bacteroidota; class Bacteroidia; order Cytophagales; family Spirosomataceae; genus Spirosoma. The sequence continues at coordinate 6,917 of JANPJE010000093.1, forward strand.
GTATTCAATCTTTTTGAAGACCTCCTGCATCTGCTCATATGCCATCGGTTTCTCAACAAAATCAATCGCGCCTTTTAGTAAACTTTCATTTTTCAGTTTGTGCGATGACATAATGTGTACCGGAATGGGCCGGGTTTGTGGGTCGGCTTTGAGTGCGTCCATCACCTCCCATCCGCTCATGACGGGCAGTTCAATATCCAGCAAAATGCCCAGTGGTCTATAAATCTTTGCCAGGTTCAGCCCCTCGTCGCCCCGAACCGACACGATGACTTTGTAGCCTTTTTTTTGGGCGTAATCCAGCAGCGATTTGGCAAAACTCGTATCGTCTTCAATGATCAGAATGACTTTATCCTGCGCTGTGATAGCGTTTCTGTCATCGGCAATGGCTTCGGGAATGGCAGTGCTGATGTACTTACCCGGTGTAGCGGTTCGGCTGGCTGGCGGGTCGGGCGAGGCAGTACGTGCAGGCGTTGGCTTGTTATCTGCCGGTGCCGATTGGGAGGCCGAAACGGGCATGAACACGGTGAACTCACTGCCTTTGTTGAGCGTACTTTTCAGCGTGATTTCGCCCCCCAGCAGCTTGGCTAATTCGCGGCTGATGGACAGTCCCAACCCGGTGCCGCCGTATTTGCGTTTGGTGGAGCCGTCTGCCTGCTGAAAAGCCTCGAAAATCAGGGGTTGCTTTTCGGGAGCGATGCCGATGCCCGTATCAGTAACCACAAAACGGAGTGAATTTTCGGGAGCGAAATCTGGGTGGCCGGTGGGTCGTTCGATGGTGAGCGACACGCTGCCGGTTGCCGTAAACTTGAGTGCATTCGACAGGAGATTTTTCAAAATCTGCCCCAGCCGCATTCTGTCGGTTTCGATCACGGGCGGTACGTCGGGCTTCACCGTTATGATAAAGTCTATTCCCTTTTCCTTCGCCAGCAACCCAAACAGCGATTGTAATTCGTCCGTTATTTCACCGATCGACACCTCGTGGTACTCTAATGTCATCTGTCCCGCTTCAATTTTCGACAGGTCGAGAATCTCGTCGATCAAACCAAGCAGCCCATTGCCCGACGATTGAATCACGTTGGCGTATTCGACCTGGTCGTTGCTCAGGTTTTCGTCCCCATTTTCGCCCAGCAGCCGGCTGAGTAGTAAAATGGAGTTGAGTGGCGTTCGTAATTCGTGCGACATATTGGCCAGAAACTCGGACTTATAGCGCGTTGCCAGTTCCAGTTCGTCGGCTTTTCGCTGTATTTCATCATTACGTTCTTCCAGTAACAAGCCACGCTCTTCGAGTTCCGTATTTATTTGCTGCAATTCCTCCTGCTGAACGCGCAATTCCTCTTCCGAAGCCTGTAATTTCTGGGCCTGTGTCTCAAGTTCCGAGTTCATCGTTTCCAACTCCTCGTGCTGCGCCTGCAACTCCTCCGACTGTGCCTGCGTTTCTTCCAGAAAATTGGCTAACCGGATGTAATCCAGCGCGGCCTTTACGCCAATGGCAATCCCTTCCTGACTGGCGTCAACAAATTCGAGGTCGAGGGCCGAGGGCGTTCGCAGCAGACCCAGTTCAATGGCACCCAAGCACACCTTGCCATGCAGCAGGGGCGTAATAATGAGGGCGGTCGGATGAGCATCGCCCAATGAGGAGCTTACCCGGCTGTAATCGGCAGGAATATCCCGGATAACGATCGTCTTTTTTCGCTCGATAACTTGTCCAATCAGGCCGTGTCCGGGCGTAATGACTGTCGGTACGTTCTGGGTTGCGTAGCTGCCGGAAAGAGCATAATTCCCATCGTTGTCAATCAGGTAAACCGTTCCGACGGGCGCGTTGAGGTGGTTGGCAAGGGCATCAATGAGATGGGTTGCCAGTTTGTTCAGGTCTTTCTCGCCCCGAATCGCATCGCTCACGTTTGCCGCCCCGGTTTGCAGCCAGTTTTTAGCGGTCAAATCGGTAAAGGTCTGTTCGAGCGAGTTGGTCATCTGGTTGAGTGCCTTCGCTATGCGCCCCAGGTCATCGTCTTCCGCATCGGTACTTCGCACCGAATAATCGCCCCCAGCAATGGCCTGCGTAATGTCTTCCAGCACGGCAATACGTTTGGCGGTTTCGGTATATTTTTCTTCGGCTAATTTTTCCTGAATAACCCGGTCGTCTAAGTCTTTTTTGATTCGCCCATAGGCAAACAGGGTAATCAGCATGGAGACAAGGGCTGCGATGACCAGCAGAAAAGGCGTGTACGTAATGTAGATCTGCTGTTGCTCGACCCGGCGTTGAAGCAGCTCATTTTCCTGCACCTTCATCCGGTTTATGACGCCCCGAAGGTTATCCATAACCTGTTTGCCCCGTGCCATTTCCCGGTTCCGGCTGAGGGTATCCCGACTAAAGGACGTGTTTTGTCTGGTCAGGGCAATTGTCCGGCGCATCTGCACGAACTTGGCTTCATACAGCGTTTTGGCTTCGTCCAGATTTTTCTGCTGCGCCGGATTGTCTGCCACCAGTTCGCGAAGCCGCTCGTAACGGGTCGTTACTTTTTCGTAACTGCCGGTGTAGGGTTGCAAAAAGAGCGGATCGAGCGTAACGAGGTAGCCGCGCTGACCCGTTTCCGCATCTTTCATGTAGGAAATGATATTTTCCGATTCAATCAATACCTGATTGGTATGGTTAACTAATTCGGAGTTCTGAATCAGTTTCTGAATGCTGTAGAACGACGCAGCGAGGCTGATCAGGAGCAGCAGAGTCGATAGGGAGAAGACAACCTGGAGTTGCCGAATAACCGAATTCGACGTGGAGGAATGTGGCATGAGTAATCGGTTAACGTATCGAAACAGGCTTGGGTGGCGGTGTCTGATTTGTTTGTTTAACGGGTAAAACAAGAATGAAACTGGCCCCTTCATTAACCTGGCTTTGCGCCGAAATAAGGCCGTGATGTTTGTCGATATTCTTTTTGGCGATAGCCAGGCCAATGCCAGTGCCTTCGTAACTGGTTCGGCTGTGCAACCGTTGGAAAATGACAAAAATGCGCCCCAGAAACTTTTCGTCGAACCCGATGCCGTTATCCTGCACCACAATCCGACAAAACGCGCCAGTAGGAGAAGGGATGCCGTCAATAGCCTTTGTGTCAATTAGTTCCGCGCTGATCGTAACGATGGGCGGTGCGTTGGGTTTCGTGAATTTGAGGGCGTTACTAATCAAATTCTGAAATACCTGCCGGATTCGGGTCGGTATGACGTCGAGCCTGGGAAGCGGGTTAACCGTAACAACAGCCCCGCTCTGGCCGATACCCTCATCGAAATCCAGCAGCAGTTCGGCAACCAACGCGTTAAGGTCCGTCGGCTGAAAGGCTTCGGGCACCGAGAGTTGAGAGTAGGCCAGCAGGTCGTTAATCAGGGCTGACATCCGCGCCGACGACCGGATGGAGCGGTCGAGGTACGAAGCGGCTTCGTCGTTGTTTTTGAGGTATTTTTCTTTAATTGTATCGTTGAGCAACTGTATTTTCCGGAGCGGCTCTTTCAGGTCATGCGACACCACCCACGTGAATTGCTGTAGTTCATGGTTGGTTTGTTCGAGTTCCGCGTTCTTGAGCAGCAGTTCATTGGTTCGGAGTTCAACCTGTTGTTCCAGCAGTTCGGCGGCTTGTTTTTGCGGATGAATGTCGGTAAATGTACCGATCCACCGGGTCAGTACGTCCTCCTGCCAAATGGGAATGACCCGGAGCAGATGATGCCGATAATCGCCCGTTGTGAGGTCTTTCAGTCGCACCTCACAGGCACACTCGGTACCGCTGGCGAATGCCGCTTTCCAGGGGTCGCAGGCATTATCATCGGGGTGGGTTTCCGGGAACGTAATGGCATTGGACGCATAGCGAAACCAGTGTTGATTGACGTATTCAATCTGGCCGTCGGGTGCCACTGTAAACGCCATCTGGGGCAGCGAAGCCAGCACCGCCTGCAACTCCAGAACGCGAGCGGCCATGGCTGCCTGCGCCTGTTTCCGAAACTCGATTTCTTTCTGAAGCGACTCCTGAGCCGTTCTTAACGCCTGTTGCTGTTCGTAGAGTTTGTGGAGCGTTTTGACTTTCAGAACCAGAATATCCGGGTCAACGGGCTTGGTCAGGTAGTCAACGCCCCCGGAGTTGTAGCCCTGGGTGATGAATTTCTTGTCGGTGTTAACTGCCGACAGGAAGATAATGGACGTGTATTTGGCTTTACTGAAACCCGCAATGGCATTGGCTACGTCGAAACCATCCATGCCGGGCATCTGCACATCGAGAATAATGACTGAATAAGCGTTTTTAAGCACCTTTTTCAGCGCATCTTCTCCCGACTCGGCGGTATCAACGGAAAAGCGATGCAGTTCGAGAAATTTCTTCAGGGGAAGGATATTCTCCGGTCTGTCATCAACAATAAGAATCATGCACAATAAGTAGTTAAATCGTCGAGGAAGTTTGCGGGAGAGGCTTGATGTTTTGAATGATCAACCACCCTGTTTGCTGATTTATAGCGGTTGATTATTCGCAACGTATCGGTCTCAGAGAATCGTGTCGTGAAGATAAACAGGAACAAATAGGCGTCCAAATCGGGCCAGTGAGCGATATCGTTAACCTGTTCTTTCGTAACTATGCAGCCGATAAACCTACCGACCGGAACCGTAAAATCAGGCAGTACCATTCATTTCTAAATCAAACGCTATACAACTCATGCATTTCATTCCCAGGATTCTGCTCATCGGATTAGTCGCGCTACTCACACTTTTTACGCCACTTTACGGGCAAAAAACTACTGATGACGAACAGGTAAAAAAAGTGATCGTCGACGCATTTCAGGCATTGGCCGATATTGACATGACTACATTCAGAAGCCACTGCCAGCCTGACTTCGTCTTATTGGAGAATGGTGAAATCTGGTCGGCAGACACCCTGGAAGCACGCATGAAACCCTACATTGGCAGTGGCATGAAACGGGTCAACACCCTTGATTTCGTGAAGACGACGGTGAAGGGCAACACCGCCTGGGTAACGTATCAGAACCGGGCCGACATTGCCGTAAACGGACAGAACCGCACCCTCCGATGGTTAGAGAGCGCGGTTCTGGAAAAGGAAAAAAAGGTCTGGAAACTTGCCCTGCTTCATTCGACGGTGCTGCCGAAGAAGAATTGACATGCCCACCGGCGACGGTAGTTTAGAACCGACACAAGATATCGCCTATCGACGTATCAGTATCGAGTGCGAATTGCCCGGTTATTTACGGCCATAAATCCTCGGTGATCTCATCCCAGGAAATATCGAATTTGGTGCTGTTCAGGTCGAGGTAATCGAACCGGTTGGACCGAAACAGAATGGTGGCGCACAGCGTGGCCAATGAGGAAATCAAAAGCATCTTCATGAATTAGTGGAATTGAGTAGTATGTGATCAGTGGTTAAGTAGTAAGTAATCAGTTAGTAAGTCGAGATAATATGTTGACATATAGTTACTTACGGTTGGACAACTTACTACTTATCATTTATCACTTGTAACTTAATCGAGGACAAAAGTGATCGACAGTTCAGCCGGGCAGGAAACCGCCGTGCCTGACCGGTGGGCCGGATACCAGCGGGGCATAGACGCCACAGCCTGAATAGCGGCCTGGTCGAGCAGGGGACCGCGTGACTTGATAACCCGAATTTCGTTCAGATACCCGTCGGGTAGCACCCGAAACCGTAGCCGCACGGTTCCTTCGGTCATCGTTTCCCGCGCCAGTTGCGGATATATGTCGAGTTGGTGCAGGTACGTTTCTATGGCCTGCCGACCTCCCGGAAAGAATGGGTAATTATTGAATGGAACAAACTCGTCGGGTTGCGGAGCGAGCAGTGTGGGTTCATACGTATCGGTTCGGATTGAGGACGATTTGTCGTTCGTAGCGGATGATGAGTTCGGTAATTGAGCAAAAGCCAGTGTACTCATTACCGTTAAATAAGCGGTGGTTAATGCGATCTGTTTCAAAGCGTAGGAGGTGTTACTTTTATGTTGTTTATCAGACTGTTACTGGTGCAAAGTTCCCTGTTCTGTTCGCCAAAAAAATCACTGGAATCCGTGATTTGCTGTCCTTGAATTCAGTGATTTTTCGATTATACAGGCGTTGGAACCAGATGCGAT
>JANPJE010000094.1:0-7464 GCA_031425355.1 Spirosoma sp.
ACAGAAAGTTATGTAATTCAATAACAGGCAAAAGGTCCCGGTAAGTTCGACAGAACGGCACCTCTCCAAATCAGGTCGCAAAATTACTGAAAGTCAACGGGAAAAGCAATCTAAAGGCAGGTTTTTGTGATCGGTAGCAATAAAAGTTGCCCTACAAATTATAGCAGCGTTCATCCGTAAAGTTCAGGGTAAACAGTTCTGTTCAGTGCTAAAAAAGTCAGCCTGTCGATAGATTCGACAGGCTGACTTTTTTAATATAGGTTTGACTTTTGGTTATTCGACCGGCGCTTCGACAATAGATACGATCTTCCATAACCCCCGGATGTCCTGCAAAGGAACCGTTACGTTGCCGCCGTTCGGATTGTCGGAATGGAGCGTGAGGTATTTGCGGGTCAGAAGCTCATTGTCGCGGATGCGTTTGACAACAAAGTAGTCCCGGTACATGACGGCGTACACACCGCCAGACTGGTATTCCCAGTTGTTTTCGCCAACGGGTATAGCCAGTACTTTAGCACCGTGAGCCAATTGCGGACTCATACTATTACCCGAAATTTCGAGCACAACCCCGCTTTTATGCCCCTTCATAATGGGTTTCCGAACCCGAAATAATTCGGCATCGGTAAGGCTGATTCCTTCGCCAAAACTTTCGACAAAGCTGGCGTAAAACTTTACCGGCACAAACATCACTTCGACGGTGTCATCGTCAACGGGCATCATCCGGGCATTGGCTTCGGGTGAGTTCAGAACGGGCATATTCCCCCGGATCAGGTAGTCAGCACTGATTTGCGGGTAGCAGGCCAGCAAACTCATAATTGTATCGTATGAAGGCTTGGCACGACCGTTCAGGATGTTGTAAAATTTCGATGGATTTTCACCTAACTCCTTGGCAATCTGATAGATGGTTATGCCTAATGCATCGAAAACGCTTTTCAGTCGGTCCTGGATAGTCACGGGGTTGAGAATTTTTTTTGAACAAATTTCGGCCATTGTCGTATGAATAGCTGGTAATTATAATACAAGTAAAATATATTGCGCTTGTATTAGAGCAAACATACTAAAAATATAGACGAGTACCTGTTCTAAAAGCCACTTAATTCCTCAAAAATTAATGAACCGGAACCGACTTACCAATCATGTACTGCCAACGGTCCTGTTTGTGGATATGAACAGCTTCTTCGCTTCCTGCGAACAGCAGGATAATTACTGGCTTCGGGGGCGGCCGGTTGGCGTGTGTGTTTATACGGGCCGGCAGGGCTGCGTGATTGCTCCCTCGATGGAGGCTAAAGTGCGGGGCATAAAAACAGGAATGCGGTTGGATGAGGCAATGACACTCTGTCCCGATCTGGTACCCATCGAAACGCATCCGGCTCGCTACCGGGAGTACCACGTCAAAATTGTTGAGGTGTTACGTACCTTCTCGGATGACGTTGTTCCTAAAAGCATTGACGAGGCTGTCGTTGATTTAACAAATTATCAACTTGTGTATAAGGACATGACCCAGGTAGCCAGAAATATTAAGCAGGCTATCCGCCAAACAGTCGGCGACTGGCTGCGGTGTTCTATCGGTATTGCACCAAATGTATTTCTGGCAAAACTGGCTTCTGATATCCAAAAGCCTGATGGCCTGACAATTATCACGCCCGATACGATTGATGACGTATTGAAAACGTTGACTCTTACCGATTTGCCGGGGATTGGGCATCGCATGGCCGACCGGCTGGTGGCGGGCGGAGTACACACCCCGCTCCAACTTCGCTATGCCTCGCCAGAGCATTTGCGGGCAGTTTGTAAAAGCATCATTGGCTGGCACTGGCACCTGCGGCTTAATTTCGGGGGCGAGGTAGATTTGGAGACCAATGCTGAAAACAAAAGCATGTCGGCGATGCGGACGATCTCCCCGGAACAGCGTAGTACGCCCGAACGGTTGGATGAGCTACTGCAATCACTCTGCCTGACGCTGGAACGGCGAATGGTTCGGCAGGGCGTATTTTGTCAGGATATGTCTTTTTCCTGCCGCTATCAGAATGGCAAGACGTATAACTATGAAGCACGGTTTTCGGAACCCAAGCAGGATGGTCCCGAACTGTATCAGATTATTCGGGAGCGGCTCGAAAAATTTCAGATCGCCCACCGTTGCGAACCCGTTCTGAATGAACACCTGCGGAGTATGTGCGTGGCCATTTTCCGGTTTATACCGGCAGAACTCGTGCCATTAAGTTTGTTCAGCAATGAGGCTCGAAAAGATAAATTTCGCCAGACGCTGTACGATCTGAAGAATAAATTTGGTGCCGACAAACTCATTCGCGCTACCGAACTTCGCGACAATCCGGCTTATCGGGATGTGATCGGATTCGGAAATATCAAGGATCTATGAAATGAGGAAACAGTGAAGTCAGGTTCGAGAACCTGACTTCACTGTTTCCTCATTTCACATTAATTTAATACGCCCATACGTCCGTTCTGGAAGTCGTCGAATGCGGCCAGAATTTCTTCGCGCGTATTCATAACGAACGGGCCGTAAACGGCCAGCGGCTCCCGGATGGGTTCGCCCGCCAGAATAAGTACCTTCGCTCCATTCGGGGAAGAGAGTGTAATTGTATCGCCATCGGTATTCAACAGCGCAATTTGACCCCGTTCGATTGGCTCATTATTCAGAACAGCCAAGCCGCTTAGTACGTAAACCATCAGCGCATAATCTGGCGTCACAGCCATGGTTTCAGACTGCCCGTTGGAAAGGGTCAAGTCGGCAACGACCACCGGACTGAATGTATGGGCAGGTCCACGCAAACCAGCGATTTCGCCTGCAATAACGCGCAACTGACCGCCACCGGGTAAGGTGCCCGACGGTATTTTCGACGAGGTAATTTCCTGATAAGCAGGGGGACTCATTTTGTCTTTAGCGGGTAGGTTAACCCACAACTGAACAAAATCAAGCTGACCACCCCGGCGCGAAAATTCGCTTTCGTGCTTTTCTTCGTGAATAATTCCCGAAGCGGCTGTCATCCACTGCACATCACCGGCGAAGAGCTTGCCCCGGTTTCCGGCAGAATCGCGGTGTTCGAGTGCCCCCTCATAAACAATGGTTACCGTTTCGAATCCCCGGTGCGGATGTTCGTCGACCCCTTTTGGCTGGTCGGACGGCTGCACCTGCATAGGGCCATGATGATCCAACAACAAAAACGGATTGAACGGTCGCGATCCCTGCGGATGAAAAGCGTTCAACCCAATGAAACCATCGCCCACGCTGTTGGGCGAAGCAGTACGTATGTCAGAAATTGTGCGGTTCGTTGCCATAATTCATGTAGATACATTTAATACAATAACATCATTCCGGTCCTGCAAGTTCAACAATAAATGTTTATCCATACTGATTAGTGGAAGATAGCAAAATGAAGAATTAAAGTGTCTGTTCTTTCGGACAAAAGAACGTTGTGCGACCGCCCACCGTAGAGCGTTCAATGCGGGTTTTACAGCGGGGGCAGAACTTATGCGCTTCCACATCATTGTAGGGCGAGTCATCCCACTCGCGAACGTGAATCAGGAAATCGTTCGGGAAATCGCGGTACGTAGCTTCATAGCGGATGGCTGTTTCGAGCACCAAGCGAATAGCACCGTGGAGTTGATTCATCTGCTCATCAGTAAGCGTATCGGCGCGTTGTTCGGGATGAACGCGAGCCTGAAACAGTACCTCATCCACAATCCAGTTACCCAGTCCGGCCACTACGCTCTGGTCGAGCAAAACCGGTTTGATAAACGCTTTTTTCCGACGAACGCGTTCGCTCAACTCAGTTTGGGAAATATCAAGCCCATCTTTACCAATCTTTTTTCGTTGCAGAAACGCTGCGATGTCATCCACTAAACCGACACGCTCGAACTTTCGGGGACATAAAAAGCCGAGATTGAAGCCATTGGTAAACTCAAACACAATTCGCGCAAAGCGGGGGCGGTTGAGCGATGAATGGTAATATTCCAGATCGCCGGTCATACCAAAATGCATATGAACAATTATGCCGGGCGCGTCGGTGAAGACGAATAAGTTTTTACCGACCCGGTGTGTACCCGTAAATTGTCGGTCAATAAGCGCGGACAGTAACGTAGCGAAATCAGTGGTCAGCAGCTTTCGATCCTCAACCTCAATATGGCGAATGGATTGGTGAAGCGATGATGTTTCGAGGTACTGGCGTCTAATTTCAACCTCAGGCAGTTCAGGCATCGTCCGTTATTATTTGGGTGGTAACTGCTGGTTACACCAAGTTGTTACGTGGTCGCTTTTTTAGATCTGCCCGATAAAGATGTTGAATGTTGCGAAAAAAATCCTTTATTTTGCGGTATATCAGATTGATTGTCAGTGCCCCAGTTTCACTTAGTCGGTGGGGTGTGAGTAAACATTTTTCGATAGGAATCCGTTGTAATTAACAATACGTTGATGTTGACTAACGTTTCGATACTGTTAATTCAAGGTTAAATTTCTATTTCAGTAGTCGAATTTCATTGTCTCATTCACTTAAAAATCTTTGATGTAGCAACCTCTACACAACCGCGAAAGCGGCTTTTTTCAAAACAAGTTTGTGCATGTTTAATCGTTAAACTGAAAATTTTCAATGGAAAATACTCCGCAAAAATCAAAAACGAACGGTGCTCTGCTGGCGGCCCTAATTATTATGACAGGTTTGGCCGGGGTATCGAGTTATCTGTATTTCGATCAGAAAAAGGTGTCTGAGAACCAGGAGGTAACCATCTCCGAGCGCGTTGAAGAATTATCGACTACCCGCGTTAAACTGGATTCCATCTCCACTTCATTGGACGCTAAAATTGCCGAAGTACAGAAATTGGGTGGTGACGTTTCCGAGTTGGAGAAAATGAAAGTGCAACTCGAACAGGATAAAGCAGCGCTACGGAAAGGGACCCGAATCTCGATGGCCAAATACGAAGCCAAGATTAAGCAGTATGAAGCGTTCCTAACCGAAAAAGACACGCTGATTTCCAACCTGCAACGGGAGAACGTGACATTGGCAACCAATGTTAAAGTACTGGACGAAGAAAATACGGGCCTGAAAGTGAAAGGCCAGCAGTTCCGGGATTCGGTAACGACGGTTGTCACGCAGGTCGTCTCACAAAATCAGGAACTTTCAACGAAAGTTACCCGGGCAGCCGCTCTGAAAGCACAGAATGTAAAAGTATTTTCGGTGAATGCGAAGGGTAAAATAAAGGAAGACGATGCCTACAGAGCTAAGCGGCTCGAAAAAATCAAACTGGTTTATACGCTGTTAGACAATCCGCTGACACGGGAAGAGCCAAAAGATGTTTTTGTCCGCGTACTTGACCCATCGGGAGCCGTTGTATCGGATATGGCTAACGGATCGGGAACATTCACGGTAGATGGCAATGAAACCATCTACACCACCAAGCAGACCGTAAATTACACCAGTAATGGTCAGAACGTTGAACTTCTTTATACACGCGGTATTCCTTACAAGCCAGGCAAATACACTGTCGAACTCTATTCAGAAGGCTTCCGCATTGGTTCGGGTGAATTCGCCGTTCGGTAGTCATCGAAACGTAGCATTTCAATAAAAAAGCAATCCGTTCACGAACGGATTGCTTTTTTATTAATGGTTGTAATAGCGTTACCTTATTGCTTGAAACCAGAGAAATACAACGAAATCTGCGGCTTATTTTCTATGTTAAGTCGTAGGAGCTTGCCTTGCTTTTCCATACCATTATTGGTGAAAATGCGATCAGCCTGTAACGTACCAATACTCGAATCGGCCACCCGGAGCTGGAACCCCTCTGGTTGCCGACGTAGTGAAATGTGTTCGATAGACTGGCTGAATTTTGCCGGATACAGTTTGGTGTAAATCATTGTCACGCTGCTATCCGATTCCGCTTTTAATTCGGCATAAGGCATCTTGTCGGCGGGGATGGCTACGTAGGAGGGATCAAGGTAGAGATTGGTACGGTACGTACCAACGACCTCACCTGACAACGACAACGAGTTCGGCTGAATATCAGCCTCGCCCTGGCAGGCGGTTAACAGGCCCGCTAAAGAGGACAGGAGAAGTCGTTTTGTCATTGTGATTTGTCGATTTGCTTGTTAGACCCAATCGATGTTGAAACGGTTGGAACATCCGTTGCTTTTTCTTCATTTTCATTCGCATCATTCTGGGCCAGCTCTACCCAAACTTTCATGTCATTGAGCGTCATCACGCCAAACTGCGTCGTAAACGCCACATCGGCGGCATCGCGCCCGTAGGCGACCGTAATGCGGTTCCCGCGCGGCTGCTTCTGAGTAGCGTCGAAGGTGAACCATCGACCATCGACATAAGCTTCAAACCAGGCATGCAAATCCATCGGATCAAGCTCGTATAAATACCCGACTACCATCCGGGCCGGAATATTCAGAGCGCGGCAAAGTGAAACGCCGAGATGGGTAAAATCCCGGCAAACACCAACCCGATTAGCGGCCGTATCAACCGCTGACGTACTGGCATCGCTGGTTCCATACTGGTACTTTATTGTTTCGTGAATCCACTTCCGAATGGCTTCGACCTGATCGTAACCCGCTTCTATATCCTTCGTAATTTCTGTCGCTAAATCACCCAACTGATCCGACTGGCAGTAACGGCTGGGCAGGGTGTAATGCAGCACGTCATCGGGCAGGTCTTCAACCGGCGTATAGGGAGCGCCGGGGGCAACATCAATTGCGTCGGCTGTTTGAACCGTAGCCGAAAAATGTATCGAGAACGGACCTTCCGGTGCCACAACACGCTGGCAGAGATTGCCGTATATATCGGTAAACTCCGTGACGTTAACGGCGGGCGTAATCTGATACTCTTCCCGCATAATCCATTGACCGGCTCCCGAACGGGGCCGCAGCATCAGGATTAACGGCGTTGGTGTTTGGGCATCGAAAGAAAGTTCGCAGCCAGCATTGAGTTGCATAAGTCAGAACGATGTGAATGGTTTTTGTTGAGGCAAAAAAGAATAACACGGATAAAGGCTAAAAGTTGACGTATTACGGACGTTTTCAGCTACCAATCATTTCTTCACAATGACAAACTCCACGCGCCGGTTTTGCTGACGCCCCTCATCGGTATCGTTATTGGTAACGGGTTTCGATTCGCCAAAGCCTTTGCTGGCAATGCGGTCAGGCTCAATGCCTTTGCTGACAAAATATTCGCGAACCGAATCGGCGCGATCCTGCGAGAGTTTGGCGTTGATTTCATTTGAACCTGTATTGTCCGTATGGCCCCGCACTTCGATAACCATTTTTGGCGCTTCGTTCAGGGTCGTAACCAGACGGTCGAGTTCGGGACCCGATTCAGGCCGGAGTTCGGATTTTCCTGTATCGAAAAAGATGTTATTCAGACGTACTGTTCGGCCAACTTCAATCGGAACCAGCTTCAGTTCTTTGCCCGTAATCTGCTGAAACGCCTTGGGTTGGGTCAGGTCGATGTTGTCACC
>JANPJE010000095.1:0-12977 GCA_031425355.1 Spirosoma sp.
AACAAACCGGTTTTTGACCCCGGCTATCCGATTATTGACGCCAATGTGTTCTTCGATACCAACGGAAAGGCCTATTTGTACTATTCGCGTTGCTGTTATAAGCATCCGGTCAAAAGCGAAGTGGCCGATTTAGCCCGCAAAAACGGGTGGTTCAATGAGATTGAAGAAAGCTGGGTGTATGGCGTCGAACTTAAACCCGATTTTTCGGGCGTTATCGGCAAACCGGTTTTACAACTGCGGCCACCCGTTGCCCTCAGCGACAAGCAAGCCGAATGGGAAAGCTGGTCCGTTACGGCCCGCGAAGTAAACCGTCGGTGGACGGAGGGATCGGTTACGTTTAAAAAAGACAATACGTATTATATGATGTATTCAGCCAATCATTTTGGGGGTGCGCATTATGCCATTGGGTACGCTACGGCCAACTCGCCGTTAGGACCGTATAAAAAGGCGGCTAACAACCCGGTGTTGCAAAAAAATACCGATGCAGGCGGCTCGGTAACGGGTACGGGGCACAACAGCGTTGCTTACTCGCCGGACGGTAAAGAAATGTTTTGCGTCTACCACGCGAGAACGGCTAAAACCGGCGACGAACGGGTCGTTTGTATTGACCGCATGGAGGTGAAAAATGGAAAAATAACGATTCTTGGCCCCACCACCACTCCCCAAAAACGCCCTTCAGGCGTAACTACGGCGGTTAACGGCCGTTGATTGAGTTCATTTTGTTCGTATCGCCCTGATCGATCAGGGCGATACCGGCTGTTGCAGGCGGATTGGTAGTGGCGGTTTGCTATAGAACCTGTTTAAACTTTTGTTTAGCGTCTGATTTTGTCATTCCGACGAAGGAGGAATATTGGGTAAGTGGCTATTTTGTTATCTCACCCGAAGATTCCTCCCTCGTCGGAATGACAAAACCACTCCAGTTTCTCACTTGATTTTGACAGTTTAAATAGCCTCAAAGTAAAAATCTCCTGTCGATTCTTTTATAGGTAACCTCATCTTTAACAAAATTCTACGATGAAACCGTCAAGACGAAATTTTTTGCAGTCGCTGGGCGTTGGCGTGGCCAGTTTGGGCGTAACGGCCGTTTCTACGGCAGCCATATCCACGGCGACCGCTTCTGGCTTGCCCCGCCCTAAAGCGGCAAAGCCAACCGGAGACGAGCAAATTCTGTTTGTAGGAGACAACATTGCGATCACCAATACGGAACACGGCAAAGTCAGAGGGTTTATTCTTCGGGGCATTCATCAGTTCTTAGGCATACCGTACGGTGCCGATACGTCGGGGAAGAATCGGTTTATGCCTCCGCAAAAACCTGCTGCCTGGACCGATATTCGGCCCGCGCTCTGGTGGGGAAACTCCGCTCCCCAAATCATGGAAAAACGGTATGCCAATCCCTATGCTTCCTTCGTTGACCATTGGAATTACGACGATGTGTCGGAAGACTGTCTGAAAATCAACGTCTGGACACCGGCTCTTGATACCCAGAAACGGCCGGTCATCGTCTGGCTGCACGGGGGCGGATTCGTCAACGGGAATGCTATCGAACAGGACGGGTATCATGGCGAAAATCTGTCCCGATTGGGAAATGTCGTCTTCTGTTCGCTCAACCACCGACTCGGTTCCTTAGGCTATACTCATCTGAAAGCGGCTGGCGGGCATACTGCCTCCGGCAACGTAGGCAATCTGGATATGGTGGCCGCCCTCGAATGGGTCAAAAATAACATTGCCAATTTTGGTGGCGATCCCGCTAACGTAACGATCATCGGCCAGTCGGGGGGAGGAGCCAAAGTGACCACGCTGATGAACATGCCATCGGCAAAAGGGCTGTTTCATAAGGCGGTTGCCCTGAGTGGTAGTTCGCTGGCCGGGACCAATAAAGAGTACGCCGAAAAGTTAGGACTGAAGGTACTGGAAGAGGCTGGCCTGAAACCCGGCGAAATCGACAAACTCCAGCAGATTCCATGGCGGCAGTACATCGACATCGCCAACCGGGCCAGCGAAAAAATGGCCGAAGAAGCCAAACGGCTCAACTTACAGCGAGGGGGTTTCTCGCCCGTAGCCGACGGTGCAACGCTGAACGAGGCTGCTTTTTTCAGCGATCCCAATGACTTTTCGGCCGATATTCCGCTGCTGATCTGCTCCACGTTTCATGAGCAAAGCCCAAGCCGGACGGACGCTACGTTAGAAACTATTTCGCTGGCCGACGTGAAAGAAAAAGTCAAACCCCGCTTCGGCGACAAGGCTGGTGACATTGTGGATGCGTACGCGAAAAATTTCCCGAAGGCGCGTCCCATCGAACTCTGGGCGTTGATCGTTTCCAATCGAAAAAATGCCGTTGCAGCCGCCGATGCAAAGGTTTCGCAGCAAAAAGCCCCCGTGTATGTAGCCTGGTTTGGCTGGCAGCCCCCGCTGTTCGATGGCAGGATGAGGGCTTTCCACTGCGATGATATTTGTTTCTGGTTCTACAACACCGATCTGATGTTAACGCATACCGGCGGAGGCAAACGGCCCCGGACGTTATCGGAAAAGATGGCGAAATCCTTTCTGAGTTTCGTCAAAACCGGTAATCCAAACGGGGGCGGCTTACCCACCTGGAAACCGTACACCAGCCAAAATGGCGAAACCATGATTCTGGATGATACGTCCATTGTGGTCAACGATCCCGACCGCGAAGCCCGTAAAGCGTTGGTGTAAAGTGATTTCGGATCGGGAGTCGCTGTAGTAGCGTTACTACGTTAGGTAGCGCTACTACAGCGTGGCCATGTCAATGACAAACCGGTATCGCACATCACCTTTCAGCATTCGGTCGTAGGCTGCGTGAATGTCCTTGATGTCGATTCGTTCGATGTTGGAGACGATGTTGTTTTCTGCGCAGAAGTCGAGCATCTCCTGTGTTTCGGCAATGCCGCCAATCGTTGATCCGGCAATGCTTTTCCGACCGGGAATCAGGCTAAAAGCTATTAGGGCGGACGGTGTTGGCGGAGCGCCTACACAGATGTGTACGCCATCGGTTTTCAGTAGGGTCAGATACTGGTTGTAGTCGTGCTCGGCCGAAACTGTATCCAGGATAAAATCGAAATAACCCCTCGCGGATTTCAACTGGGCGGGATCGCTGGTGACGATAAACTTATGAGCACCTAATTTTTTGGCATCTTCTTCTTTTTTGGGCGATGTGCTGAGTACGGTCACTTCCGCGCCCAGCGCTACCCCGAATTTTACACCCATGTGTCCCAAACCACCCAGACCCAAAACAGCTAATTTGTGCCCCTTGCCCACCTTCCAGTGGCGGAGTGGCGAGTAGGTGGTGATGCCAGCACAAAGCAGGGGAGCCGTAGCCGCCAGGTCAAGCGTTTCGGGCATGTGCAGCACGAAATCTTCGTGCACCACAATCGTGTTGGAGTAACCGCCGTAGGTGGGCGTTTTTTTGTCCTGCTCCCGGCTGTTATACGTCAGGGTATTACCGTTGGCGCAATACTGCTCCAGACCATCCTGGCAATACGTACACGTACGGCACGAATCGACCATGCAGCCGGTGCCCGCCAGATCACCTACGTTGAATTTGGTCACCTGGTCGCCAATCGCGACGACATGGCCGACAATTTCGTGACCGGGCACCATCGGAAAAATGCTGCCGCCCCACTCGTCTTTGATCTGGTGAAGGTCGGAATGGCAAACGCCACAGTAGCTAATATCGAATTGAACGTCGTGCGGGCCAATTTCGCGTCTGTCAAAATTCCAGGGGGACAGCTTAGTATCGTTGGTTTGAGCCGCGTAGCCTTTTGTTGCGATCATAATGATTTCTTGGTTGAGTAACGTTAACTGTCTTCGGAAGGAACTTGTTGTCAATTACCAGAGCAACATTCCCCGGTAAACGTCTTGATTCAGCCGGATGCTTTCCCCTGATTTGCAACGTAACGAGTTGCCCGTACGTCGTCACTTTATCTTCATTCCGGGTATCAGAGGGACCGTCTCGGCCAGTTCGAGGGACTTGATCATCGTCTGGGTACTCGTTTTGTATTTGATGAAATGCGGAGTTTGCAGATGCGCCTTATAAGCAGCCGTATCCGCGTAGATCTCCAGAATGGTGATGTGGTTAGGTTTCTCTTTTTCCGCAACGGCATACAGTGTTAACACGCCGGGTTCCAGCCGCACCGAGGCTTCGATTTCCTCCTTTAGCGCGTCTTTGTAACTGTCTAACTGGGTTGAATCGATGACGAGTTTGGCCAGCCGCACCATCTGAACTTTGTTTTGGGCCAATGCGTCGTCACAGAAAACGAATGGCAGCATAACCGTTATAAGTAGGCGGAATAACAGGCCCGCTTTTTTGGTTCTCATGTGATTCGCTTCTGGTTAATTCAGCAACCTGTATCGGCTGGGCGATTGCCCAACTACCTGCTTAAATAGCCGGGTAAAATGCTGAGGATACGTAAAACCCACTTCATAAGAGATTTCACTCAGCGACTTACTGGTATCAAAAATCTTTTCTTTCGCTACGTCAATCACTTTGGCGTGAATGTAGTCCTGCGCTGATTTTCCCGTTTCCTTCTTCACCAGATCGCCGAAATAGTTGGCCGATAAATTCAATTCCCCTGCGCAATAACTTACGGAAGGCAGCCCTAACTTTTGCGGCTTATCGGAGCCAAAATAGACATCCAATAATCGTTCAAACCGGACTAACACATCGTTGTTGGTATGCTCGCGGGTGATAAACTGGCGGTCATAGAAACGGACGCAATAATTCAGAAACAACTCAATATTGCTGACAATCAGCGTCCGGCTGTGTTTGTCGATGGCGTGGTCTAATTCATACTGGATTTTATGAAAGCATTCCAGCACAAGTTGTTGTTCGCGTGCCGAGAGATGGAGGGCTTCGTTGGCGTCGTAGGCGAAAAAACTATACCGGCTGATGTGTTTGCCCAACGACGTTCCGCGAATCAGATCAGGGTGAAACGCCAGTGCCCAACCGGTTGGCTGTATCCGGTTTGCGGCCCCCTCGAACCCAAAAACCTGGCCCGGTGCGATAAAAAGCATCGTTTCGTCCTGGTAATCGTACTGACTGCGACCATATGTCATGTTTTCGCACTTCACATCCTTCAGGAAGATGATGTACAGTTCCGATACCGAACGGGCTGCCTGGATGGGCGTTGATTTTGACTGATCCAGCACACTGACCAACGGATGCAGGGTTGGCTGCCCCCGCTCGGTGTTGAACTGCGCGACGCTTTCTATTTTTATGATTTTGTTCATTTTCTACATCGGCCAATATTCTCCAACCTATACACGGCCCTATTTACGGTTTTTTAGCCGTTCAAGCGTAAACGGCTCACCCGGTGCCAACACCTTAATCCGTTCCGGATTGGTTATCAGTTTGGCCAATTGCCTGGGGTCGCCATTGAACGGTGTAAAATCGGGCGCATCCACCGAACCCCAGTGACAAAGCAGGAGCGGGGTGTTTGGGTAAGCATTGGCCACCTTTATGGCTCCTTCCAGACGGAAATGCCATTCGCTATCTGAGAAATCAAAGAAAATAGCATCCGGCGTAGGCATGGTCAGATGGCCCGGCGTTAACCGCGAATCGCCGGGTGCCCAGATGGTGCCATCCGGCGTTTCTATCCAGAAACCACAGTAATCTTCGGGTTTGAAAAAGCGCTTACTGGTTTCCGGATACGCATTTTGCCACTGGTGGTCCGCCAGTGTTAGTTTAACCCGCACCGGGCCAACGGTAAACGTATCACCAATGCCGTGACCGAACGAGGGCAAGCCTTCAACTTTCATCAAGGAGTCAACGTACGCAGTCGAGTGATAGGCACGGGTTACGGATGCCATTTCACGAGCCGTTGGTACGCTGTAGTGGTCGTTGTCGCTGTGCGTAATCAGAACGGCGTCTAAACGGGGTACGTCCTTCGGAGCAATGGGCATAGCAATCAATACCGGCATATCAAACTCCTTCAGTACCGGATCGACCATCATGGTTGTACCGCGCGAATTGATAAAAAATCCGGCAAAACCCAGCCAGCGGATAGTGGTCTGGTTCGACTTCTCAAACGCCTGTGCACCAAACGGCTGCGTTTTAGGCGCTCGTGCCTGATATTTCTTTTCTACCTTTTTCGGGGTCGCGCTACTATCAGCAGGCGACTGCGCCTGCACACTGAGCGTTGCAACGACAATAGCTATTATTGGCAATAGTGACCCGTTCGCTTTCATAAGTCCTTTCCGTTTAGGCAAAGGTCTCACTCTATTTTTGGCAGACGGTTATACAGATTACGGGATTACTTACCCATATTACTGATCGTAGCCATGTGATGGATTCTGTTCGGGTAAAACCTCTTGATCTCAAACAGGTTTGCGGCTCAATTAACAGGTTTGCCACTCAATTAAAGAGCTTACAGACTGACCGGAATTTTTCTGATTACAGCCCGGTTGATTTCTCCATCTGTTCGGTGTAGCGCGTACCTATTACGGCGATCTGAGCCGAAGCGTCCTCAATCTCCCGCAGTTCGTCAGCGGTCAACTCAATGGCAGCGGCTCCGTTGTTTTCTGTCAGGCGGTGCAGTTTTGTGGTGCCGGGAATGGGGACGATCCACGGTTTTTGCGCCAGCACCCAGGCTAATGCAATCTGAGCGGGGGTTACGTTTCGGCTTTCGGCGAATGTGTTGATCAACTCAATCAATGCCTGATTCACCTTGCGGGCTGCCTCAGTGTAGCGGGGCAACGTATTCCGAATATCGCCGGCGGCAAATTGGGTGGTTTCGTCAATTTTACCGGTCAGAAACCCCTTGCCGAGCGGGCTATACGCCACCAAGCCGATGCCTAATTCCTCGATGGTTGGAATGATTTCGCGTTCGTGCTGACGGGTCCAGAGGGAGTATTCACTTTGCAGGGCCGTGACGGGCTGCACCGAATGGGCGCGACGGATGGTTTGCGCCCCTGCTTCCGACAGGCCGAAATGGGTCACTTTTCCTTCCTGAATCAGATCGCGCACCGTGCCCGCTACGTCTTCGATGGGTACGTTCGGGTCAACGCGGTGTTGATAAAACAGGTCAAGTACATCGACGCGCAGGCGTTTCAGCGAGGCTTCGGCTACTGCTCTGATATTCTCCGGGCGGCTGTTCAGGCCCGCCAGTTGACCATCCTGAATGTTAAAACCGAATTTGGTAGCAATGACGACCTCGCCTTTGAACGGTTCGAGGGCTTCGCCGACGAGTTCTTCATTGGTGAACGGGCCGTAGACTTCTGCCGTGTCGAAGAACGTAACGCCCTGTTCGACGGCAGCCCGGATCACCTTAATCATTTCCCGGGTATCAGCAGCCGGGCCATAGCCGTAACTCATGCCCATGCAGCCCAGCCCAATGGCCGATACGTCCAGATTGCTATTTCCTAATGTGCGTTTTTGCATTGTTGTAGAGGTTGAGTAGGTAATTGATAGACAGCCTACAAAAGTGGTAGCGCAGCCGGGCTAAAAACAACGAAAACCAAACGGTACGTTACAAAAATCAAACAACCGGTTAGCCGTTGTAAGTCTGGTGAGTAGTAATAATCCGCCCGTTCGCTTCTTGCTCATGGTAAGTCGGAGTTGATTCGGGACGATGACTTTATCTCCGTCAAAAGTAGCCTTTTCAAGCCTCCTGATGTAGTCAACCCTTGAGCGTCAGTAAAAATGGTAGTAATATCCGTAATCTGTATACCACTCTGCTCAGGCATAGAGGAGACCTTTGTAAGAACCGGTATTGCCGATGATCTGAGCGGGTAACGGAACGAGTTAAACCTTATAGCTGTGGCGACATATAATTTAAAAATCAACGGAAAAATCAGGCGGGTGGACACTGATCCGGCAACGCCGATGCTTTGGGTCCTGCGCGATCATCTGGACCTGCCTGGCACCAAATACGGCTGTGGTATCGCCCAGTGTGGAGCCTGTAAAGTGCATCTGAACGGCGTGGCAGTACCTTCCTGCCAGCTACCCGTTTCAGCCGTCGGCAAGCAGGTCATCACCACTATCGAAGGGTTGTCGGCCAAAGGCGATCATCCCGTTCAGAAGGCATGGCTCGAACACGACGTAGCGCAGTGCGGCTACTGCCAGGCCGGGCAAATCATGACGGCGGCAGCCTTATTGACGGAAAATTCCAGGCCGACCGACGCCGACATCGATGCGGCCATGAGCGGTAATATCTGTCGCTGTGGCACTTACCTGCGCATCAAAGAAGCCGTTAAATCAGCGGCAAAGGAAGTAAGCCAGTCGTCGACCCGTAAATAAACCCCTGACCATGGATAGTAGCAAACCTACCTACAGCAGACGTTCGTTCCTAAAATCTTCTGCGCTGGCGGGCGGTGGGATGATGCTTAGTTTAAGCTGGTTTTCGAGCGCGAAAGCCGCCGGGACGTCGGCGGCTGATAAACTACAGGCACTGAACCTCCCCGAGCAATGGTCAGAACTGACGGCCTATATCAAAATTACGCCTGATAACATCGTAAAAATTCTTTGCCCTAATCCCGAATTCGGTCAAAACGTCATGACGTCGCTGCCGATGATTATCGCCGAAGAATTAGACGTCGACTGGAAGGCCGTGGTCGTTGAAATGGGTCCGCACGACAATGTCAAATTAGGCCCCCAGTTTACGGGGGGCAGTAATTCGGTCAGAATGTACTGGAAACCGCTCCGGGAAGCGGGGGGCGCAGCTCGGCAAATGCTCCGCGAAGCAGCCGCCCAAACGTGGAGTGTGCCGGTTGATGAAGTGACGACCAAAGCGGGAGTTTTGTCTCATTCGAGCGGAAAATCGGCGAAATATGGCGACATGGCCACAAAAGCCGCTACCGGGGCCGTGCCGAAAGGCATAAAACTAAAATCCCCGAAAGATTTTACCATCGTACGGAAACCTACGAAAAATGTTGAGGGCCAAAAAATAGTCACCGGAAAACCGCTCTTCGGGTTGGATTATCGGGCTGACGGTATGCTCATCGCCATGATTCAGCATCCGCCCGCCTTCGGCATGAAACTGAAATCGTTCGATGCTGCACAAACGCTCAAAATGCCGGGTGTCAAAGACGTATTCAGCCTGAAATTGTACGAAGACGGTTTTGAGCAGGCTGGTTTCGATACCCGTACGTTCAACGATTTGCTGGTCGTGGTGGGCAAGTCCACCTGGGAAGTCATGAATGCCCGCAAGAAACTTAAAGTAGAATGGGAGCCTATGGGCGATACTAAAGATATCATGGGCGGCAGGGGCGGCAAACGGGAGGTTGTTGTTCCGGGCGGACTTGAAAGTACAAATGCCCAGCTCGAAAAAATGGCGGAATGGAACAAAAAACCGGCGCAGCAACTACGGAAAGACGGCGACCCCGAAACGGCCTTCAAGAATGCGGCTCAGGTTATCGAGCGCACCTATAACGCTCCGTTTTTAGCCCACAACTGCATGGAGCCGATGAATTTCTTCGCCCATGTGACCGATGATAAAGCCCTGTTGGTCGGCCCTTTGCAGGCACCGGGTTGGGCAGAACCTACGCTTTCGAAACGATTAGGACTTCCTGCTGATAAGATTGAGATTCAGATGACGCGGATGGGTGGGGGCTTTGGTCGCCGGGCGTATGCCCATTACATGACGGAAGCGGCTCTGATTTCCAAACGGGCCAAAGCGCCCATCAAACTGATCTATACCCGGGAGGATGACATGACTTACGGCATCTATCGGCCGATGTACACCGCTACGTACCGGGCGGCTCTGGATGCGAACAAAAACCTGATTGGGTTCCATGTAAAAGGGGGCGGCATACCCGAGCATGCCATCCATGCCAATCGTTTTCCCGCCGGAGCCGTTGATAATTACTTAGCCGAAGGTTGGGAGATTCCGTCCAACATTACCGTTGGAGCATTCCGGGCACCACGTTCCAATTTTAACGCAGCCGCCGAGCAATCCTTCCTGGATGAAGTGGCCGAGGCCATGGGCAAAGACCCCATCGAGTTTCGACTGGAGCTTTTAAAGCGGGCCAAAGAGGCTCCCGTTGGCAAAAACAATGAGTATGACGCTGACCGGTATGCAGGTGTACTCACGCTGGTGCGCGACAAGTCGGGCTGGAACAAGGCGGGCGTCGCCACGCCGGGTAATGAGAAGTACCATCGTGGGGTGGCCGCTTATTTCTGTCATAATTCCTACGCTGCCCACGTAGTCGATATGGTCACGCGGGATGGCGGGCCTTATGTTGAACGCGTATTCAGTGCGATAGACTGCGGTATTGTGGTGAACCCCGATGCCGCAATAAACATGGTGCAGGGAGCGGTGGTCGACGGGATTGGCAATGCATTTTACGGTGCGCTGACGCATAAGGAGGGGGCTGCCGAGCAAAGCAATTTCAACAACTACCGCCTGATTCGTCATAATGAAGCGCCAAAAACGATTGAGGTTCACTTTGTTCAAAATGACCTCGATCCGACCGGCTTGGGTGAGCCTCCTTTCCCGCCCGTGTTTGGCGCAGTGGCCAACGCGTTGTATAAAACCACCGGCAAACGGCAATACAACCAACCCTTCAAGCCCGAAATGGACAAGCGGATGTAAGACTGGTTAACAGAACGCACAAAGCCGGAACCGATTTAATCAGTTCCGGCTTTGTGCGTTCTGTACAGGGTTAGTTTGGGCTTTTACTTGTTACGAAGCATTCGCATCGGCAGTCAGACGATATTCATTGGGCGATTGCCCGACTCGCTGTTTGAACAAACGCATGAAGTGCTGGGGGTACTTGAATCCCAAGTCATAGGCGATTTGACTGACCGATTTGCTGTGGTCAAATATGCGTTCTTTAGCCAGGTCAATTACCTTCGCCTGAATGTATTCCTGCGCGGTTTTACCGGTCTCTTTTTTAATCAGATCGCCAAAATAATTGGCCGACAAATTCAATTCATCCGCACACCAGGCGACGGAAGGCAATCCAATTGTCTGGGGTTTATCGGTCTGATAATACACAGTCAATAAATGCTCAAACCGGGCTAAAATTCCCTGATGCACATGATTCCGGGTAATGAACTGGCGGTCGTAAAAACGGACGCAATAAGTCAGTAGTAGCTCGATGTTCGATACAATCAATCGCTTACTGTGGCTGTCAATATTCTGCTCTAATTCGTAGTCAATTTTTGACAGGCAATCCAACACCATCTCCCGCTCCCGTTTTGATACATGCAGGGCTTCGTTCGATTGATAGCTGAAGAACGTGTAGTCCTGAATGTGCCGTCCCAGGGCCGTGCCGTGGATTAAATCAGCATGAAAGACCAACCCATGTCCTTTGGGCTGATAGGTTTCTCCATTGCTATTCATACCCGCTACCTGTCCCGGTGCCAGAAAAACCAGTGTCCCTTCCTGGTAATCATACGTATGTCGGCCATACACCAGATCACCGCATTTTACGTCTTTCAGTAAAATGGCGTAAAAGCCGAAGTACATGCCGGAACCTTGCCTGGGGGCTGCTTTCGAAAAATCGATTACACTAACCAGCGGGTGTAGCGTTTCATGATTATTGAATACGTTGTAATCACTAATAGTCTCGAACCGTCGCAGATTATCCATAGCCCTTTGCGTTTATATGAATCAAAATTACCGCTTTTTTCAGCCCTTCGGGAATGGCCATCGTTGAATCAGGAATATTGGTAGTAATCCCAGTAATGTGTATACCCGTCAGACTAATATATGGAGAGACCTTTGCATGGCTGTTAAATAGATAAAACCACCATGAAAGCATCAATTCTCGCACTGTGTTTTTTCGGCATGGGCCTCCTGTCATCCTTCGCCCAAACAAACCAAGCCACGACTTCGGCAGCCAATCCCACAAAGGCCGAACAGGAAATCATTACCCTCTCGAAGCAAAAGTGGCAGTGGATGGCCGATAAGAACGTGGACAAACTGGCTACGCTGTTCCACGATAAGTCAAAATTTGTCCACATGAGCGGTACCTGGAAAAAGGACGAAGAACTTGATATTATTAAAACCGGAAGTATTTGGTACAAGCAGGCAGATGTACATGATGTGGCGGTAGAACTGTTTGATAGCACGGCCATTATCTGGAGTCGCATTACATTGGTGGCCATGGTTCGAGGTAATGAGGCAAAAACGGAGTTTACCGTTACCGAGGTCTACGAAAAAGACGGGGGAAACTGGAAAATGTTAGCCCTGACGTTTAGCAGTGTACGGGATACCCATACGATCAAGCATTGATTAGTTTTCTGGCTTCTGCATCACGGAAGACAATAACCGGGTCCATGATCCACATCCTTTAGTCCTCTATCCTGATTTCTGCCTGTTCGCCCGCTCATCGCCACCAAAACAGGAACGACCAGGGCTTGCCTGCCAGCGAGAACCGCAACTGTGGCTGGAAACGGAGCTTTTTGCCACCAACCGACATATTGAACATCACAGCCGGTTTGCCCAGCGCGAACGTGGGAAGCAGCGAGATACCATTGTTGGTAACGGTGACCCCGCCCCCAAAATGACCTATGTGCTTCGTACTATCCGTCGTCTGCGAAAAAGAGGGCTGACCGATAATCAGCAGAATAAACGCCATAAAGCCCATAACGCGTTGACTGAATTGGCAAAATGACCGCATGGTAAAAGCAGCGATAACAAGTTCTTGTTTTGACTACAACGACGGAAGATTTGACTACAGATGGTTCGTTACTTGTGCGGACCTTTGTAACGAACAAAAAACAAAAAATCATGAACGTTGTTGTAACAGGTTCGTTAGGAAACATCAGCAAGCCACTAACGAAAGAATTAGTACAAAAAGGACATTCGGTTACGGTTATCAGCAGCAAGCCCGACAAGCAACCAGCCATTGAGGCCCTGGGTGCCACGGCTGCTATCGGCTCATTGGAAGACGTTGATTTTTTGGCGGCTACTTTTACCGGTGCCGATGCCGTGTATTGCATGATCCCCACAAACTTTGCCCAGCCCGATCAACTCGCTTATTACCGGCGGCTCGGCAGCAACTATGCACAAGCC
>JANPJE010000096.1:0-1992 GCA_031425355.1 Spirosoma sp.
GACCAATGGGCTGCCGTTGTAAAGGGTGATTTCAATGGCTCCGCTGAAGGTAGCGGCTTTGATATCACCCACCCGAATAACCGTTCGTGAGCCGACGGTGCGAACGCTCGCACTTCGCTTATCCAGTTCCACCGCGTATGAATTGTGCGGCCTCTTGTTCGTTTTATCAAAGAAGATATTCCAACCGTTTTGGGAAACCAGATCGCGTTTGCCGATGGTGAGTACAAAGGCCGGGTCGAGGGCCGTCGCAATCTCTTTCATTGCCCCGTTCTGCGACACCTGAAGGCTGGTAAACAGCGGTTTTCCCGCATCGAGACTGATAACGACTTTCGCTTTTTGCTTCGCTGCGGCTGGCCAGGTCAGTTCAAGATTGTTTCCCCGTTTGACAACAACGGTGCCGTTCTTTTTCTGAAAACCAGACAAGTCCACCGGCGTCTGTGCGTTGACGAATGAATGGATAAGAAGTAGGACAAGTAAACTGATTTTCTTCATAAAAACCTGTACATCAATACGTTACGGCTTCAATACGAGCAATACCGTTGGGTCAATTGGGTAGCGGCCAAACTCGGCCCCGTAGATTGCCAGTCCGCCCGGCAGACTCTCATCCACCTCCAGCCGGATAACCAGCTCGCCCGCTTGGGCAGCCTGGCGCAAGGCTCCGGTGGGAAGCGGCACCGTTAGTTTGTACCCGTATGAACCGGCTTCTCGCAATTTGCGGTCCTGCGGCTGGGCGTGCCACGACAAAATACCCCGGTGATCGGCTGGGTCATCGGGCAATTCGTAGCGACCCGCCACCTGACCATTACAACGTACCGTCACCGCACTGGGAAACCGGGTCTGGTCCGTCATCGGGTACGCATTGGGGTTTTTGCTGGGGTCCGCAATACCCCCGCCGAGCATATAATCGGTATCGGCACCGGTCATTGTGCTCCCGTCCCGATCTTTGGTAAAGAGCTGTTTGGCTGAGGCTTCCACCAAAAACGAAGCCGACTCAACACCATTTGCCGGGAGATCTTTGGGCCAGGGCATCCGGTACTCGATAAAGCCCGAACCCGTTCCGTTCACCTTCAGTCCATCCAGTACGTTCCATTGTTTCTGGCTCCATTTGGCATCGCTGAACCTATCGGCGCGGGTAGTCAGTACGCGCGCGGTTCGGTTATTGGGCAGGCTAACCGTGGCCGGTATGGGAGCGTTGACCACAAATGACACAAAGTTGTGGTGCAACTTGGTTCCGGCAGCGTCGGTGAGCACTAAAGCCAGAATAGCAAGAGCTTTCTCATTGGGCATGGGCACTTGCAAGGAGTCGAGATTTTGTTGTAAATACGGCTTGTAAGGCACATTGCGGGTGCCGGTCCACCATGTTTTGGCTTGACCGAAAGCGTCCCACCCGTACAGCTTTGCCGTCAAAATCAAGTTGTTTCCCAGGTCCGTCTGCCCGGTCATGAACGAGGCTGTCAGTGGTACGGCAATGCGGGCACCCGCCGGGGCAGTTCGGCTAATGTCCTGTCCGGTGGAGATGTAGAGGGGTGCGTGAAAGTCGCGGACGGTCATGCCGGGCACCAAATCGCCAACGCCTAAATCCTTCTCCGTGCGGTCGTATCGCCAGTAGCCGTTCCACTCATTAATCACGTCGTGGTGTTCGGTGTACAGCCAGCCGGATACCTGCGGATATTGCCGAAATGCATTGATTGCCCGGTGATAATCCCAGCTCCAGTCCACATCGCCGGTGCTGCCATCATAGCCCCAAACGTTGCCAAACTCGGAGTTGAACATAGGCTGATTGCCCTGTTTGTAGCCGTTTTCAAAATGAAACGTGGAGCCGGGGTACGTCTGTTTGGTCAGCTTGCTCAGATACGTGTTCCATTCATAGCCCGGCAGGTACTCATGCCAGGAGTTCAGGTCGGTTTCTGTATGGCCCCGCCCGCAGCAGATGGAGTTGTCTTCAACCAGCCGCGTCGGGTCGAGCGACTTCGCCAACCGGTACACCGACGC
>JANPJE010000097.1:0-6658 GCA_031425355.1 Spirosoma sp.
GGTTTTGGGCCAACGCCGATTGTCTGTTGCCCAAATGACCCTTTACGTTTGTCTTTTTTAGTGGTGATGTTGATGGTTTTTTCCCGGTCGCCATCGTCCACGCCCGAAAACGCCGACTGCTCCGATGCCTGGTCATAAAGCTGTATTTTGTCAATAATGTCGGCGGGGAGATTGCGGGTAGCCATTTTTGGGTCGTTTCCAAAGAACGGTTTGCCATCGACCAGCACTTTTCTGACCTCCTGTCCCTGCGCTTTCACGGTTCCATCACGGTCAACCTCCACACCCGGCAATTTCTTAAGCAATTCCTCAACCTGCGCATTGGGGCGGGTTTTAAACGACCCCGCATTGAATTCCAGCGTATCGCCTTTCACGGCAATGGGAGCCTTTTCGCCCTGCACCGACACTTCCGAAAGCGTATTGGATTGCGCAACTAAGTCAATCGTGCCAACGTCAGCATCAGGGTCGTTTTTCGTAACTGACACTCGACGAACGCGGCTTCCGTAACCGACGTACGTGACCAGCACTCGGTATTGCCCTTCCGATACTTTGGGAAAAACGAACCGTCCCTCGCAATCGGTAATGCCGAACGTAACAAGGGACGAATCGCGGGCCGACAGCAGCGACACTGACGCTTCGAGCAGGGGTTTCCGACTCGTTGAATCGACTACCGTTCCCAAAATGGATGTTGCGCGAATACTCTGCGCGGAGGCAGCGTTAAGGAATAATGTACAATGAATAACGCATACCAAAAGGCATAGTGATCGCTTCATTGTCAGTAAATTTTTCATTGTACGCTATTCATTGTGGGTATTGAGACAGGTTTTACTCTCTCATCATTAGTTAATTATGGCTCGGAAATCCACCGTTCTGCATCATCTTTTGCCGGAAATCGGCCATCCCTTTCCGGCGTAGCTGTTCCATCTCATCCGCCGAAATGACTTTTGCATCCTTGGGCGGTTGCACGGTATTTTCAGCGACGGCTTCCATCGAAACACCCGTTGCTTTATACGATTCGCTATCCGATTCGATTTGCAGGACGACACCAGTCGGGGGCGTCAAATCGGCAACGGGCGAGTACGTGAACGGCAAGTCGGTGGTGTACCAGATTGTGTACGTTTGCTTCCGGCGGGTAGCGGTGGCTTTTTTGCAGGTATAGCCCGCTATTTTCTTCGTTTTGTCACTTTGTGTCCAGTCAGTTGCGGTGGGCATAGGCTTTTCGGACCGATACGTCTGGCTTGTGATCGAATCTTTTTTGACGGTCAGCACGTCAATACGCTGGCGGTTGGCCAAATCCAGGTATGTCTGCTGGTCAAACGGGGGCCTCATGCGTTGTTCGCGGGGCCGTCCGTCGCCACCGGGACCACCGCCATCCGGTCCACCCACCGTCCGACGTACCATCATGTTCTGCGGACGGTCGCGTTCTTCTTTCGCCATTGTCCCGGCAAAAACAAGTTTCTGCGTAAACGACACCACCTCGGGCATTCCTTCGGGGGCATCGGGCGCACCGGGACTACCCGGACGAACCTCCTGTCCATTAATGACCATCCGCATCTGCGAGCGGTCGATCTGGCGCATCCCTTCGTACGCAATTTTGCCCGAAACGGGCGTCTGGCCGTAAACTGTGGTGGCACAAAGTCCGGCGACAAACAGGGTGAAAATGGCTTGTTTCATGGAGGAATGAGGGCTTGTATTGGTAAACGTTGCACAAAATTTTCAACTCTAAGCTAAAATCTTGTTAAACGCTGTTAAAAGAGGAGTAAATGCCGAATTTTAGCGGCTGAATGTTCATTCTATGACTCCCAAACGTATCGTTTCTGTTGTGCCTTCGCAAACCGAATTACTGGTTGATCTGGATTTAGATGAGGAGTTGGTGGGCATCACAAAATTCTGCGTTCATCCGGCTAATAAAGTTAAGCAGAAGACGCGGGTAGGCGGCACGAAAACGCTGAATATCAGTACAATTCACGCCCTGCAACCCGATCTGATCATCGCGAATAAAGAAGAGAATACGCGCGAGCAGATTGAAGAACTCCAACGTCATTATCCCGTTCACATTACCGACGTAGCAACTTTTCCCGACGCGCTAAACATGATTCAGGAGGTGGGCGTTCTGGTTGGCAAAGGCCCCGAAGCCGAGCAGATGGCGCAGGAAATCGAAATCAGTCTCTCCTCCCCTTCCTTCCTTTCCTCCTCTCCTCCTTCTGTTGCTTACCTCATCTGGCGGAAGCCGTATATGGTGGCAGCCAACGATACGTTCATCCATGCGATGCTCGAACGGGCGGGTTTTCAGAATGCCTTCGCCAACCGGATACGCTACCCCGAAATCACCCCCGACGACTTGCAAATCACCCAACCTGACCTGATTTTTCTATCATCGGAACCATATCCGTTCAACGCAAAACACATAGCCGAGTTACAGGACATTTGCCCTTCGGCACGTATTATGCTGGTCGATGGCGAAGTATTTTCGTGGTATGGCAGTCGCTTATTGCGGGCGTCGGACTATTTCAGGAACTTGCATAACGAAATCGCCCGGCACGACTCATGATTACTGATATCTCGCAACTCGACCCCAACGGCACCTACACCTACGCCGACTACCTGAAATGGCAGTTTGAGGAAAGCGTTGAACTGATTAAAGGTAAGTTATATAATATGTCTCCGGCACCAAAACGGGTACACCAACTGGCTGTTAGTCATCTACTTGTGGATATCAGCCTATATTTTGGCGGCAAAGCATGTGAAGTTTACACAGCCCCGTTTGATGTACGCTTGCCCGTTCGAAATGAGCGCAAACCCGACCAGTTGCACACCGTCGTTCAGCCTGATATTTGCGTAATATGCGATCTCAATAAATTAGACGATGACGGTTGTCTGGGTGCTCCTGACTGGATTATTGAAATTATTTCGCCCCGAACGGCAAAGAATGACTTCAGTGAAAAATTCAATCTGTACGAAGAATCGGGCGTTCGTGAGTATTGGATTGTTCAGCCCAAAGAAAAGGCGGTCAACGTGTATGTGCTGGAAAATGGTACGTACGCGCTGGTCGATGTATATGAGTCGGGAGAAATTTCAAGCCGTATTTTTCCTGATCTGCTCGTTTCTCACGACCGTATTTTCCGTTAGATGCTAACCACAAACGATACCCTCGCTATTGCGTCCATCAACCTGATTCTATTCGCGGCCCGGCAACTCGGAGCCGATACCGATGCGCTGATTCATGCGGTCGGTATCAGCCCCGAACAACTGCGTGACCCCGACGGACGCGTGTCGATCCGGCAGGTACAGGCGCTCTGGCATGAAACGATTGCCGCCACCGGCGACCCCAACATCGCACTAAAACTGGGCGAAATGGTCAATCCAGTGTCCATTGGGGTGCTGGCCTACGTGATGATGCACAGCCCGACGCTGGGTCAGGCCTTTGACAAACTCTGTCAGTATCAGGATATTGTCTGTGAGGGTGTCCGTACAACCGGGAAAATTGTGCCGTCTCCCAATTCGGGGAATCAGTTTGTGCTGTCGCTCCAGATAGCCAGTGCCGACATTATTTACCCGCATCACACGCTCAACTCTGAGTTATCAATTTATCTGTCGGCCATGCGTGCCCTGGTGGGATATCGCATTGCGGCTACGGAAATTCATTTTGTTTACCCCCGCCCAACGGATATACGGGAACATGAGCGCGTGTTTTTCCCGGCCCGACTTACATTCGGCGCCCCCGTAACGAAAATGATCCTCGATGCTGCGTTGCTGGATTTACCCGTGCTCAACGCCAGTCCGAGTTTGTCGATGCTATTCGAGAAACACGCCAACGATATTCTGGCGAAAATTAAGACTCCTTCATTGAGCACCCGCGTCAAATCGGAGATTATCGCGCTGATGAAAGGAGAAGAGCCAACGCTCGCTACCGTGGCCGACCGCCTGTCAATGGGCGTCCGAACGTTGCAGCTTCATTTGAAAGACGCCGGTACGTCCTATCAGCAACTGCTCGACGAAACCCGTAAAGAGCTGGCCGTCAGCCATCTGCGGGAGCAGCGTATGAGCACCACTGACATTGCATATCTGCTCGGATTTGCCGAACCGAGTGTCTTTTTCCGGTCGTTCAAAAAATGGACGGGCCAGACACCAGGCGCGTACCGATTAGCACAAGCGGCCTAAGTACGACGGGTTTACGTCCGCCCTACTTAGGCTTACATCGACCCTAAACTGGTGTGTTTGAAACTATCGAAATACTTCAGACCATAACCGGCCACGCGGTCCATGCTTGAGTGGGCGAAGAGAATGACCCCGGCCAGCATCAGGTTTTGGTTACCCGTCATCAGGCCCAGTAAACCAATCACAATGCCCAGCCCTTTATGGTGCGCTACGTTATACAGCACCGCGCCAACCGCCGGATTAATCAAATAGCCGACCATGCTGATGTCGGGCAGTAAAAGCAGGGCCGGAAACCACCACCACGCAAAATTCAGTTGGGAAAATAGGTATATAGCCGCCAGAAACTGAACCAATTCTTCTGATTTTAAAAGCGTTTTCATTTGATTATCAAGTTTTAATGTAAAAAATCCGTTGTTTTATTTCTAACCGATGTCAATAGAAATCTTAGCAGCATCGGCTTATTTATCCGGCGGATACTCACGAAAAACCCGGCTTCGCAGCCGTAAAAGGCCGCTTTAATTGATGTTCAGAAAACCAGACCAGCGTTTCGGTCAAGGCCTGATTCATGGGCGTCGGGCGGAAGTCGGGGAAGAGAGCCAACACAGTTGAGTCTTCGAGCAGAATTGTATTTTCATAGAGGTACAGCATCTCTTTTACCTCCCGAAGAACAGGCATAAACAAACCCAGCGCACTGATGGTGAAGCGATTATAGACCTGGATGCTCAACGACTTTCCCGTTAACGCGCTGATCTGTCCAAACCAGGTGCGAATTGACGGCAGCGTTGTTCCACCATAATTGTAGACTTCGTACGGCTTCACAACAGCCTGTATTGCTGTGGTTGGTGATGATGTTTTGACGGCCCAATTCCGCAGGATCAACCGGGCGATAATCTCAGCCGCATCGCTGGTATAAACGGATTGGTGTGGCACATCGACATTTAAAATCCAGGGCAGTGCCTTGCCATTCAGTGCGTTTTCAAAGATGGGTCTGATACCATCGTTCAATACGTTTGGACCCCAGAAATCAGGCAGC
Organism: Spirosoma sp.; assembly: GCA_031425355.1. Classification (GTDB taxonomy): domain Bacteria; phylum Bacteroidota; class Bacteroidia; order Cytophagales; family Spirosomataceae; genus Spirosoma. Next base: position 5,189 of record JANPJE010000097.1, read on the forward strand.
CGAACGGTCATTACCCGGCACCGTCCGGCATTGGCGGCCTGTTCCAGCATAGCTTCAATATCGACCCGCAACTGGCCCTTCCGGGTACATGGATTCGGGCGGCTATCCTCGCGAATCGGCTCTTTTGTGTTACCGAAATTGTAGACGTTGCCGGGAAAAATGATCGTTGAATCGCCTTGCGCGGCTGCGTCGATGACCTTACGCGTGGCCGTGTCCATATTGCCAAACCACTGATTGTAGGGATAATTGATGCCATGAAAAATGAAATCCTTACCAACAGCAATGCGGTTGAGCAAAGCGGCATCCTGCACATCACCCTCAACAACGGTAAGCGTTGGCTCGTTGGGAAACAGTGCATCGGCTTTCGCCCGATTGCGGACGAGGATCGTAACGGGCAATTTTCGGGCGAGCAGGTTAGCTGTAACAGCATACCCGATGCTGCCGGTGGCACCCAGAATGAGCGTATGAGGAGTTGTATTCATGACGTTTGTGTGTCGATTAGTACACAACAAAGGTCAGGCAAAGCAGCCGGGCGGTCGCTGACGAAAAATGAAAACCGAGTGACGGATTGCGAAAATGTTTGGGGTATAGAGCTGGGTATTGTAGGATTTGTAGTAAATGGAAGAGCCGATGTATTTCGATAAATGAACTATAAGTGAGCAATTTATTGAACACAGAGAAGCTCTTTATACCCTTAAAAACTCCGGCAAATTGGTCGTTTTTTTGTCATTCCGACCGTAGGGAGGAATCTCAACGTCGCGTATTAGTCAAGTTTAAGATTCCTTCCTACGGTCGGAATGACAAAAAAACCTCGCACCGGCGACTCAGTCAAGTTTGGCTTAAAAAGAAAAATTCAAAGAGATTCTACACCAACCCCTTCACATCCAACACCTTTACTTTATTCTGCTCTGCTTTTCTGAGCGTTTCCGGGGAGTAGATGGATAGCCGGACGTTCTCCTGCATATCGGCCCGTTTCTGAATGTGGTTTTCCAAATAGCGGTCGAGGTGTTTGCCTTCGAGACCGTAGCTGAAAAATAAGGAAACGCGTTCGCCCTGCTGTTCGCGAAAAAGGAAATCGGGCAGGCGGTTTTCCAAACCCACATGCAACGGCAGGTTGTTCAGCACTTTCATCCGGCGGGCGTTGCCGCTGTGGAGCGTCCGCATGTTCCAGACGACAATGTCACCCGCGCGGGTGTCGGCAAATACGTCGGTGCCATCGGCGGCCTGATGCGTTCCGGCTTTGAAACGGATGCCGCCACTATACGTATCGTGGTCCTGCAAATAAACACCGAAGCGAATCAGTGGATAGGTGCCGTCCCAGTCCTCGCCCTGCCCAAACTGATAGCGGTCGATATTGTCGCGGTGGAAACCCCGTGTGCCGGTGCCAATCTGGTACGTACTGTCCGAAAAATAGACCGGCGTATCGCCCAAAAGTTCAGTGGCGATGGTTACGATGCGCGGGTCGTAAAT
>JANPJE010000098.1:0-18763 GCA_031425355.1 Spirosoma sp.
GAAGCTGGCGGTTTGTTAGCGTACCGTCGGACTGAATCTGGTATTTATACGTTTTATTATCCCGAATATCAGCAACATATAAATGATTACCGTCAGCCGTGCCGACAATACCATTTGGCTGTTTTAAATCGGCATCGACAGAGATGGCTTCCTTTTTCCCCTTTGGTAGATAATACACCTTTTGTCCCTCAATATCCGGCTTTTTACGGTCCCAGTAATCGCGCTGGTAATAGGGGTCCGTGAAATAAATACCGCCCTTGGGGTCAATCCACAAATCGTTCGGTCCGTTGAAGCGATGGCCTTGAAAATCAGCAAGTAATACCGTTATTTTCCCCTTTGGACTAATCGACCACAGTTCATTTTTTTCGTCGGCGCAGGTAATCAGGTTCCCTTTTCGGTCGAAGTACATACCGTTGGAGCGGCCCGTTTTATCCATGTAAAGAGATAGCTTTCCGTCGGTGCCGTACTTCCAGATTTTGTCGTTGGGCTGGTCGGTAAAATACACCGCGCCAGTCTTATCGACGGCTGGTCCTTCGGTAAATTTGAATTGGTCGGAAACGCGCTGAAGCGTTGCATTTGGCGCAACAACCGGCGATGTGGTTACTTGAGGGGCCATAGTCGATTGGCTGAGTGAAGGCCATGATGTGGCTAAAAGAATAGCCAGCGTATAGCTTACTTTAGGTCTGTTTTTCATGTGTTGGTATTAAAAAATTCACCGAATCGGCGTGTCTCTGGACTCGGCGTAGGCTTTACTGAAATCAATTTTTCTGACCTGACCCGCTACGTAACGAATGCCCTGAAAAATGTGTCGGATAAACGTAGTATCCGTTTCATAATCCGTTTTAGCGTGGCCCAGCGTCGTACACCACGTGTAGCCGCCGTCAAAATTGTAGTACCAGGCCGACGGATATAACTGCGTGTATGACCCACCAAACGTTTTTATTTTTTCCGGATCGTCCTGTTTCAGCGAGGTTAAGTCGCTCGCCATCACCACCGTCGGGCCGGGAGACATGGATTTTGTGAAGTAGAATTCATCTTCCTTTTCCCACACTTTCGGCAGATCCTGCATCGACGGATGTTGGGCGTCAATGACCTCGATGCTGAATTTCTGGAGTTTGGGATGCCAGGCGAACGTACCGCCAATCATGCGTTTAAACCAGGCCCAGTTGCGCTCCGTACCCATCACGGAATGAATGCCCACAAAGCCCCCGCCCGCTTCGATGTACCGCCGAAACGCCAGCCGCTGTCCGTCCGTATCGAATACGTCGTTGTTGGTGCTCGGAAAAATCAGTAGGGTGTATTGTTTTAAGTTTTCTTCCGTGAAAACGCTTGGCTGATCGGACGCGTCGACGGAAAAACCGTGTTGCTGACCGAGTTTCTGGATGCACTGAACCGCGTTCGGAATGTTGTCGTGAACGTAGCCTTTGCCGTTTTTGGTATAGACCAACACCCTGACTTTCTTCCAGTTAACGGTTGATTTCTGGCCCCACGACACGCTCATGCTGAGCCAAAACACAACTAATCCCAAAAGCCAAAACGCAGGAAGTCGATTCATAGATACCACACTTATTTGCTACGTTAAAGCAGCGAACGCCGGGTATCTACGCTAACCAATCAGCTAACCGGCAGGCGAAAGTAGAAAGCGGCCCCGTCGATGACGGTTCGGTCCAACCCGATCTGACCCTTCATACTCTGGATAAATTCGCTCGAAATGGCTAACCCAAGCCCGGTGCCCCCCGCCGGTGTATCGTTCGTTTGGCCGTTGAGTTGGTGACGACTAACCGCCGGTGCTTTGAAATAGCGGTCGAATACGCGATCCTGGTGTTCGGGGCGGATGCCCGCGCCATGATCCCGCACCCGAAACTCGACGTAGTTAGTAATTTCCCGTGCCGATACGTCAATCACGCCATCGTCGGGGCTATGGCGAATGGCGTTTGAGAGAAAATTGACCAGCACCCACGAGGCTTTATCGGGGTCGGCCAGCACAGCGGGCAGACTGGCAGAAGCACTGGCAGACAGCTTGATACGTTTATTTTCGGCCTGAACGCGGAGGGCATTAGTCGCAAAGCTAACAATGTCGGCGGGGGCCACAGCTTGTATGTTGAGTTGAATCTGCCCCGACTCAACCTGAGCCATGTTCAGGAGTTCGCCGGTCAGGTTGAGCAGTCGGTTAGTATCGGCACTAACATTACCAATGAGTTGCTGTTGCTCCTCGTTTAGCTGACCGATTCGGCTGTCTTCCAGCAGCTTAAGGCTCATTTTGATGCTCGACAAGGGTGTTTTTAGTTCGTGCGAAATGGTGGCGATGAAGTTGGTTTTTGCCAGATCCAGCTCTTTGTATGGCGTAATATTTTCGAGCACCATCACATATCCCGCCAGTTGGGGCTGCTCTTCGCCGGTGGGCGTTACATTAACAATATGGGTTCGTTTATTAAAATAGCTCTCTTTTCCGGAGGTAGACTCGCCCCGTGTGGATTCGCCCGGTGCCGCCGGATCGAAAATTTTCAGAAATCCGGTACGTTCCGTTTCGGTCTGATTTTCGGTCATAATGTCCTGAATCAACGTTCGCATCAGGTCGTTCGAGGCCGCTACATCGGGTGCATACCGACCCAGCAACTGCGCTTCCTCGACGCCCAGCAACCGACACGCGACCGGGTTGGCAAACAAGATGCGTTTGTTCTCGTCCATGCCCACGATGCCCTCGCTCATAATGCGGATGAGCGTGTCGATACGTCGTTTCTCAAACAACACCCGCGCCAGATTGGAGTGTTCGTATTCGTCTAATTTCTCGGCCATCGAGTTGAACGATTGCGCCAGTTCGCCGAACTCATCGTTAGTATGAATGTGCAATCGTTCCTCGAAATTGCGTTTTGTGACCTGCTTAATACCGCGTGTCAATTCACGAACGGGGTTGGCTATGTAGCCGGGGAAGTTGATGATAAACGAAAACAGAATCAGAAAACACAGCGTACCGACCGAAGCCAGCCACAGCAGCGCGTCTTTTGCGGTTTGTTTGGCTTCTTCGTTTTTGCGGATAATGGCCTGTCGGTTGATGTCATCCAGCGCGAACAGGTATTGCCTGATTCGTGTAACGACCAATGGGTCAGTGGCTCCGGTTCGCAGTCGGTTAAATTCCCGGCGCAAACCCGTTGTCGCGTCCTTCTCGCCAATTTCGGTTATGTTCGCTTCCTGTTTTTGCAGATTAGCCTCGAAATCAGCCAGTCCATCAGGGTCCATTTGGCCTGCCACCGCTGCGCTGCGGGGCGATTCGGCAAGCATCAGCAGGGCTTTCTGCATGTTGCTGCCATACTCCAGTGAGATGTAATTATCTTTCAGAATGGCCTGCGAATCGTCAGACAATTCGTTCAGATAATACACGCCTAAGCCACCCAACGCTAGAATGATGACGAACATAAAGGCCAGAGCGGCTGCTATTTTGCTTTTGATGGACATGGCTACGAGAGTATAATCAGGTCCGTATCTGACCCCGACAGTTTGGTGAGTAGCTGGTTGAACGCGTTGGTTCTCAGAATGATCTGGATCAGGTTCATGTGCGGTTTTCCAATGCAAACCGTCGTTACGTTTCGGCTCTCTACTTCGGCCATAATGCTGTTCACAATATCGCTGCTCTTCACCTGAATCACCTCCGCGCCTAATTCGGTAGCCAGTTTGAGGTTATTGATCAGGTAGCGTTGTAGATCAAGTTTAATACGGTCAGGACTTTCGGCGGGCGTTTGCACGTAGAGCACAAACCAGCGCGAGTTATAATACGATGCCAGCCGCGCCGTTTTGCGGATTACGCGCCGGGCAATGTCCTGATTGGTGCTGATGGCGGCCAGAAACCGCTCTGATTTGGCTTTTGTGTTCGGTGGCAGCGAGGTTTCAATCTTCCGCTCGACGGCAGTTGCTACTTCGCGCAGGGCCAGTTCGCGTAGTTGCAGAATCGTTTCGGGCTGAAAGAAATTACGCAGGGCCATTTCTACTTTAGCCGGGTCATAAATCTTACCGTCTTTAAGCCGGGTAATCAGTTCGTCGGCGGTGAGGTCGATGTTTACCACTTCATCGGCCATTTGGATTACCCGGTCGGGCACCCGCTCCGTTACGTCGATGTTAGTAATGGCGCGTACTTCGTCGTACAGACTTTCGATGTGCTGAATATTGACCGCGCTGATTACGTTGATACCGGCGTCGATGATTTCGACCACATCCTGCCAGCGTTTTTCATTTTTAGAACCGGGAATATTCGTGTGCGCCAGTTCATCCACAATGACTAATTCGGGATGCTGATTCAATACGGCCTGCACATCCATCTCGTCTAACTGACGGCCTTTATAGAACAGCGTGCGTCGGGGAATCACGGGCAATCCACCAACTAAGGCTTCCGTTTCGGCCCGTTTGTGCGTCTCGATAAACCCAATTTTCACATCAATACCGCTCCGTAGCAAGCTGTGGGCTTCCTGCAACATGCGGTATGATTTACCGACCCCGGCACTCATGCCAATGTAAATTTTGAACTTCCCCCGGCGCGATTCGCGGATGAGGTTCAGAAAACGGTCGGCGTTCTGGTCGTTGGGGTTCATGATTTATTAAACCACAGATCGAACCAACGAAGCGGTTCGATCTGTGGTTAACCTTTTTAGAAAGAAACGGCTAAACTCGTTGTCAATGAGGTGTTTGTTTTGGTTAAACCAGATGCTCTCTCAAAAATAGCATCCTGACTGTTATATACTTTTCCCTCAATCCGAAACACAGCATTTGGCAGAATGAAATAATCAACGTTAAGCGAGTAGCCCCAGGTTTTGAATCCATTTGGCGTACCCGTGGCGATAATTACCCCATTTTTATCGTCATAATATTCTACCCGACCTGCCAGTTTAACGGCGTCGCTCACTGAATACCGTACAATAGCCACCGGCGAATACCAAACGTAACTGCCATTACCCACACGCCGGTCGCCTGAAAGGATTGGCTTGCGATCGGACCCAATGTCGAAGCCCAGAATCGCACTTACTTTACCCGTTGGGTTTACAATCGCGTAGAAGTTATTAAAAAACCGGGTTTGCTTTAGCGAATCAGGGCGGTCGCTACCAAGAAACGTACTCCAGTTCAGCGTCAGCTTGGCCGAGGGTCGGTATTGCACCTGCGTGCTAACTGATGGCCCACTATAACCCGGTAATTTAGCAACCCGCTGCCAGCCATTCGTCACCATGCCCAGCACCGTCCATTTGCCGTTCAACGTGTTGTAAGTCAGTTTTGCGCCCGATAAGTAATACGGTGAATTTTCGGCCAGAATGCTGCGTGTCAATGTCCAGCAGTCTTTCGAAATCGCACTTTCAAAACCGATGTGCGACGTAAAAATACCCGCATCGAGCCACAAATCCTTCGTTTTACTCAGTTTCACACCCGCATTGGCTTCATAAATATTCTTCACCAAATCCTGTTCAGCCGCATAATTGTACTGCGCATACGTACCAACCTGAATCGCCAGGTTTCCGCGCACACGCTCACCGCTATAAGCCGCTTTGATAAACGCTACATTCAGGTTCACTTCGCGGTTTCGCTTGTGATTGTACAGAAAGCCGGGTCGTTCTTGACTCGTTTTCGAGGACGTAAAATCGTGCGTGTAATAGGCTTCAATATAGCCACTCAGTGTCAGTCCGGTATTTGGCGAGGTTGGAGCAACGGCTGATTCGACGGTCGTATCGGCCGTAACCGTTTTCTGCATGACTGACACAGAATCAGACGTTGCGGTTGTGTTGGTCGTTTGGGCCAGAGAAACAGAAATAAAAGCAGCCGAAACGGCAATGGATGTAATTAACTTTTTCATGGTTGTATCCGTCGGCAGATTTCACCTAACGAGATGTTTTGCTGTACGTAATAACTTCAAAATCAATCATTTAAGCTGGTCAAGTGCCATATTCAATTCCAGCACGTTGACCGTTGGCATTCCGAATATACCCAGCGCGGGCATTTTGGTCAGCCCGGTAATCAATTGACGCAGTTGCGATTCGGGCAAGTGCCGTACACGGGCAACTCGTGTGACTTGCACCAGCGCACTTTCGGGCGAGAGGTCAGGGTCGAGTCCGCTACCCGATGCGGTCATCAGTTCAGCCGGAATGTCTGCTTTCTGCACGGTTGGGTTACGCACCAGAAATGTATCAATACGTGCCTGAACCACCTTCAGATAATCCGGATTCGACGCCCCCGCGTTGGAGGCTCCGGCGGCTCCGGCATTGTAATTCACCACCGATGGGCGACCGTTGAAATAACGGTCTGCCATAAAATTCTGGCCGATGTGTTTGAAGCCTACAATGCGCCCGTTGAGCCGCACCGGCGAACCGTCGGCTTTGTCGGGAACGAGCAGGGCCACGGCCCGCAGTAGCAACGGATAGCCAAATCCGCACAGTCCCAGTAGCACAGCACTCAGCAGAAAAGAACGAATTATGATTTGCATATCGGTTAAGTTATTGCGTCAGGTAATCGGCGATTGGGCCGATGGCTAAAGCCGGAAAGAAACAAAGTGCGCCAATGATGAAAATGACCGCGACCAGAAAAAACCCGAACGTGTAGGACTCCGTTGGCAACGTACCGGACGATTGCGGAATGAACTGTTTTTCCAACAATAATCCACCGATAACGACCGGACCGATAATTGGAATAAACCGCCCCAAGAGCATCACCACCGCCGTTGAGAGATTCCAGAACGGCGTATTGTCGGCGAGTGCCTCAAACCCCGACCCGTTGCCAGCCGCCGACGAAACATATTCATACAGCATTGTTGTGAATCCATGATAACCCGTGTTGCTGAGCCATTTGAGGGTATTGGCGGCATCGGGCGTTTGGGTGTATATACCAGCCGCCACCGCCGTTGCTCCCAGATACAGCAATGGTTGAGCCACAATCACGCTTGACGCAATCTGCATTTCCCGAATGCCCACTTTTTTACCCAGTAGTTCCGGTGTCCGTCCAATCATCAGACTGCCAATGAAAATGGCAATGACAATGTAGATGAACATATACATAAAGCCCGTCCCCAGACCGCCGTAAAAAGCGTCCAACTGCATCCCAACCAGCATAAACAAGCCTGACAGAGGTGTGTAACTATCGTGCAGCGAAACTAATGTTCCGGCAGGGATAACGATGTTTACTCCGCAATAGAAGGCCGAATTCAACGTGCCGAACCGTACTTCTTTCCCCTCCATGCTCCCTGCCGTCTGGTCGATGCCCATTGCATTAATGGCTACATTACCGCCCATTTCCTGCATCATAATCGGGATTGCAAGAGCCAGAAAACAGCCGGTCATTACGGCAAACAGAATGGTTGCAAATTTGCGTCGATTCAGAAAATACCCGATGAAGACAACAAACGCCATCGGCAGCAACAGCACCCCCAGCAAATTGACGACAAACGTAAAAAAGCCGGGGTTTTCCATCGGGTGCGCCGTATTCGGCCCGAAAAATCCACCCCCGTTCGAGCCCAAATGCTTGATTGGCAGCAGAGCCGCCACGGGTCCCCGCGCCACTGTTACGGAATCGCCCTGTAGCGTCACGATGGATTCGTACGGATTAAACGTCATAGGTACATCACTGAGAATCAGCATAATGCCAATAACTATCGACAGCGTCAACAATACGCGTGTGCAGGATTTCAGCAGATCGTTATAGAAATTACCGAGGTTCGTACCGGACTGAGCCTGTAGCCCCCGCACCAACGCCACGCCCGTTGCCAGACTGGTTCCAGCCGAAACAAATTGCAGAAACGTGAACACCGCCATCTGACTAAAATACGTCGCGCCCGTTTCGCCCGAATAATGCTGCAAATTTGTACTGGTCAGGAAACTAATGGCTGTATTTAAGGCCAGTGTCCATTCCATCGACGGGATATTTAGCTGGTTCCAGAGCGGCACATCGGCCTGAATCAACAGCATAACAAATCCCCAGATCAGCCAGACGCCGTTGATGGCAAGCATCGTTCCCAGATACGTCCGCCAGTTCATTGGCTCACCAGGGTTAATGCGGCAAATGCGATAAATCAGCCGTTCCAGCGGGGCCAGAAAATCAAGCAGTGATGGATCACCTTTGTAGACCCGGCTCAGATACCGCCCAATTGGAATTGCCAGCGCAATGGCTACGCCAAAGATCAGAGCAATGCCTATCAATTGACTACTCATATTATCAATCCGGTTCGTATCCGGACTTCGCGCCCGGATACAAACCGGACCCGATGTCCGGTAGTTATTTGAGTTGGTCGAGAGCGACGTTCAGTTTCAGTACGTTCACCGTCGAAGGCCCAAACAGGCCCAGCAGTGGTCCTTTCGTGTAGTCATCAACAAGTTTATCTAACTGATCGGCACTCAGGCCGCGAATCCTGGCAATGCGGGCAATCTGAATTTTAGCCGCTACCGGCGACAGATCAGGGTCTAAACCCGAACCGGAAGCCGTAACTAATTCCGTTGGAATATCGGCTTTTTGCACGCCCGGATTATGCACCAGAAATGTATCGATACGTGCCTGAACCACCTTCAGATAATCCGGATTCGACGGGCCTTTGTTCGACCCGGCAGAACCGGCTGCGTTATACTCCACCGCCGACGGGCGAGAGTTAAAATAGCGATCTTCGGTAAATTTTTGCCCGACTAACGCATAGCCGACCACTTTGCCGTTAACCGAAACGGTCTCGCCTTTGCCTTCGCCGGGTGCCAACCGGCCAATACCAGCCACCAAAAGCGGATAAATAACGGAGACAATAACCAGCAGAATTAGCGTGAGCCGAATGGCTGGGAAGATGTGATTTTTCATGATTGTGACGCGGGCGGAAACCCGCTGTTGAAATTTTATTATGGCGGGTTTCCGCCCGGTATTACACAAATAATCCGACGACCAGATCAATCAGTTTGATGCCAATGAATGGAGCGACAATACCGCCAACACCGTAAATAAACAAATTCCGGCGGAGCAGTGCCGACGCACCAATGGGCTTATATTCAACCCCACGCAAGGCGAGCGGAATCAGCATCGGAATGATGATTGCATTGAAAATCACCGCCGACAGAATGGCCGACTCGGAACTGTGTAACTTCATGATGTTGATTGCCTGCAAAGCCGGAATCGACACCACGAAAAGGGCCGGGACAATGGCGAAATATTTTGCTACGTCGTTAGCAATCGAGAAGGTCGTGAGCGTACCGCGTGTGATAAGCAACTGCTTGCCAATTTCCACGACCTCGATTAGTTTGGTCGGGTCGTTGTCCAGATCGACCATGTTACCGGCTTCTTTGGCGGCCTGCGTGCCCGAGTTCATGGCTACACCCACATCGGCCTGCGCCAGAGCGGGGGCATCGTTGGTGCCATCGCCCATCATCGCTACGAGTTTGCCACCGGTTTGCTCATGGCGAATGTAGTTCATTTTGTCTTCCGGCGTAGCCTGCGCGATAAAGTCATCGACACCGGCTTTTTCGGCGATAAATTTGGCTGTCAGCGGGTTATCCCCCGTTACCATCACCGTTTTTACGCCCATTTTTCGCAGCCGTTCAAAGCGTTCCGAGATACCGGGTTTGATAATATCCTGCAACTCAACCACGCCCTTAACCTGCTCATTTTCAATCACTACTAACGGCGTACCGCCATTGGCAGCAATCTTATCAGACTGCTCATTCGTTTCTTCCGGGAATATGTTTCCGGCCTTCGTAACAATGTTCCGAATCGAGTCGGTAGCTCCTTTCCGAATCCGCAGTTGCGTACCGTTTTTTCCTGCCGGCATATCGATGCCCGATGAGCGCGTTTCAGCCGTAAACTTAATCATCGTTGCGCCCTCGGTCGATAGTCGGCTGGTTACCTGCGTACCGGCCAGTTCGACAATGGATTTACCTTCCGGTGTTTCGTCGGCCAGCGAGCTAAGTGCCGACGCGCGGATCATATCGACTTCCGAAACGCCCGGTGCCGGATAGAAATGGGTCGCTTTCCGGTTGCCAATGGTGATCGTCCCGGTTTTGTCGAGCAGCAACGTATCAATATCGCCCGCAGTTTCAACGGCCCGGCCCGACTTGGCAATCACGTTGGCCCGCAACGCCCGGTCCATGCCCGCAATCCCGATGGCCGACAGCAGCCCGCCGATGGTGGTCGGAATCAGGCAAACGAACAGCGAAATCAGGGCGGCAATGGTGATAGGCGTATTGGCATAATCGGCGAAGGGTTTCAGGGCCACGCAGACAATGACAAAAATCAGTGTGAAGCCCGCCAGCAGAATTGTCAGTGCAATTTCGTTGGGCGTCTTCTGCCGCGTTGCGCCTTCTACGAGCGCAATCATTTTATCTAAAAACGATTCGCCCGGCTGGGTCGTCACCATGACTTTTATCTTGTCTGACAACACTTTCGTGCCACCCGTAACGGACGATTTATCACCACCGGCTTCGCGAATTACCGGGGCCGATTCGCCCGTTATGGCCGACTCGTCGATGGTCGCCAACCCTTCAATAATTTCACCGTCGGACGGAATGATATCGCCCGCTTCGCAGAGAAACACATCCCCTTTGACGAGCTGTGCCGACGAAATATTCTCTACTTCGTTGGTGTACATATTCCCCACGGGCCGGATAACTTTGGCAGGCGTTTCCTGCCGTGTTTTCCGGAGCGATTCGGCCTGTGCTTTACCCCGCGCTTCGGCAATAGCCTCGGCGAAGTTGGCGAATAGAATTGTCAGCAACAGAATGAACGTAACAGCAATGTTATAACCCAGCGAACCCTGGGTGGTGTCGCCCGTAATGGCGATGTAGGCCGTTACCAGCACCATAACAACGGTGCCGATTTCGACGGTAAACATGACCGGATTCTTAATCAGAATAGCCGGGTTAAGTTTTATAAATGATGCCCGAATCGCCGTGCCAACGAGGTCGCGCTGGAAGAGTGCGGTGCCGCGCCCGGCCGGGGATGAATTTTGCTTTGCCATTTTTGGAATCTTTGATAAAAATGTAATTCGTTATGGTTGCTCCTGTTTCAGAATCACCACTTGAGCGCGTTATCCAGAACTTAGGGTATCGTAGTATGGATGACTTTCTGCATAGTCAACTCCGTAATGTACTGGAGCAGAAAATCGCGTACTATCAGAGCCGTATTGACTTTTTTCAGCGAAAATAGGGGATGAACTTTGATGCGTTTCGTCAGCGCGTTGTCGATAAATCAGATCCTGCATTATCAGCTTTCGGTGTTATCGAGAAAGAAAATGATGATAATGACTGGGATGATACCATCGACTTTTTAGCTGATTATACTACATATCTGCATCAAATTCGCCCATGAATGAACTCCTCACCTTTACCGCTCAACAACTCATTTCAGACTGAAATACTCGGCCAGCGGTCCCAGTGCCAGGGCCGGAAAGAACGACAATGCCGTAAGAATTAGAATGACGGCGAGGGTCATCAATCCGAACGTAGCGGTGTCGGTTGGCAACGTACCCGATGATTCAGGGACGTACTTTTTCTGAGCCAGCAAACCCGCAATCGCCACCGGGCCGATGATTGGAATGAACCGCCCCATAATCAGCACGATACCCGTTGCATAGTTCCAAAAAAAGTTATTATCGCCCAGTCCTTCAAAACCGGAGCCGTTGTTGGCGTTGGCCGAGGTGAACTCATACAGTATCTCCGTAAAACCATGATTGCCGGGGTTATTGAGCCAGGCCGAGGGTTTCACAGCCCAGTCGGACGCGACCCCGGCAGCATCGGGATATTTCACGAAAAACCAGACTGCCAGTGCCGTTCCGCCTTTCACAAGTAACGTACTCAGCAGTGCCACAATGGACGCAATTTTTATCTCCCGCGCTTCTACTTTCCGACCGAAGAACTCCGGTGTGCGACCCACCATCAGTCCCGAAATAAACACGGCGATGATGAGGTAATAGTAGTAGTTCAGAAAACCGACGCCACAACCGCCATAAAAGGCGTTGGTCATCATCCCCAGCAGTTGCATCGTACCCGACAGGGCCATTGAGGAATCGTGCATGGAGTTGACCGAACCCGTCGAAATGATGGTGGTGACGATGCTCCAATAGGCCGAAGCCAGCGGCCCAAACCGGACTTCTTTGCCTTCCATCGCGCCAGTCGGCTGACTCACCCCCAATTGAGCGATGGCGGGGTTACCGTGAACCTCGGTAATCAGCGTCGGGATGAGCAGACAGAGCATACCAATGGTCATAACGCCATAAACGACCCACGTAAACCGCCGACGATTTATCAGAAAACCCAGCGCGAAAAGCATGGCAATCGGCAGCAGCACCTGCGCCACTATCTCGACCATATTGGTGAAATAGTTGGGGTTTTCGAGTGGGTGCGCCGAGTTAACACCAAACCAGCCACCACCATTGGTGCCCACATGTTTGATGGCGATCATGCCAGCCGCCGGACCGCGCGAAACGCCAACCGTATCGCCCTGCATCGTTACGATGGTGTCTTTACCATCAAAACTGGTGGGTGTTCCGTTAAAGGCTAATAATAAGGCAACTACGAACGAAATTGGCAGTAAAATCCGGGTGATCGCCTTCACGAAAAACACGTAAAAGTTACCCACCGTTTCGACAACCTTAGGCAGAAACGACCGGACAATCAGCAACAGCGCGGCAATGCCCGTTGCGGCCGAAACGAACATCAGAAAGTTCATAACGAACAACTGCGTCAGGTACGTTACGCCCGATTCGCCCGAGTAGTGCTGAAGGTCGCAGTTGACCATAAAGCTGATGGCGGTATTGAATGCCAGATCGGGCGTCATGGACGGATTGCCGTCGGGATTGAGCGGCAATATTCCCTGTAACATCAGCAGCGTGAACGCCAGCACGAACCATACAGCGTTGATCGTCAGCAGGGCCACGAGGTTTTCTTTCCAGCTCATCTCGCGGGTCGGATCAATGCCCCCAATACGATAAATGAACCGCTCGAACGGCCCATTGGCTGACTCTGGTTTAAATACGTTGGCAATGTACTTGCCCAGCGGAATGGCCAGCAGGACGGTTAGTCCGTACATGACCACAACGCCCAATAATTCAGTTGACATGTGAATGTGTGTTGCCCCGCCAACGGCAGGATGTTCAGGTTAAAATTTTTCCGGTTTGATGAGTACATACAACATGTACGCGAAAACCAGCAGTGCGATAATAAATAAGCCTGTAAGCATAGGTTAGTGATTGACTGGTAGAATGATTGAATAGGTACATGCGTCAGCTATTCACCGCGACGGCGGACCGTTCACTCAATCATTCAGAATTAATTTAGATGTGTTCAAACCATTCGATGGCTTTGTAAAAAAGAGCGAAGCACAGCAGCGCCGATGCAACAAGAAGAAAGACAGTTCCCATGATTGTTTAGCTATTGTGAAATAGATTCGGATGGGTTATGCCAAGAAACGGTCCAGAAAAACGAAAACCATTCAATAGGGGGCTATTAATCTGATTTACAGAGACTTATAATTTCAACATCACTTTATTATCGTAACAAAAAAAGCCGACCCTACCAAAATGGTAGGGTCGGCTTTTCAGTTTGGCAGGGTGTAGAGTGACTTTGCCTGACCGGCAACACCAATAAGTTACTGCTTCAATTTTTCGACTTTCGGCGTTATGCGCTCCAGCCGCACATCAGCAGGTCGGGCGAGTACCAACGGCACATCTTCCGTTAATACGTTGCTGGTATCCAGTCCATAGGCAGCCTGGGGTGGCAAAGCAACGTATTTGAGCAGAAAATAGCCATTCATAATTACCTGTGAGCTTACCGGCAGTTCATTCTCATACGACAGAAACGACCGGAACAGCACAAATCTGAAATCACCGGGCACACGGTGAGCGTTCAATGACTGATACCGACTGTCAATCGTAACTTCCTTATTCTTAATCATGTCTTCTACTACCATTCGGAACAGAAGATTGATGCGCGGCTGCACCCGGAAACCTAAGTAAAACGTAATAAAGTACGCATCTTCATTCGCGAGCGTATCCACTTTATAGCGCATTACGTAGGGTTCGTCTTCCACGCAAACGTGGAGAAACCAATAAATGTCGGCCCGTTTGGGAGCACGGTTCAGAATGGAATATAAGGTTTCAGCCTCGATTTTCTGCGCGTCTTCGGCGGTGGTCAGGTATACTAAATGTGTGGCGAATTTGGGAATCGACTGGTCATTGCTCAACTGTTTCAGTAACGGCAGGTTGTCGGGCAGCGAGTCGTAGCGGATGAGTTGCGCCTTGATGGCTTCACCCCGATGCCAGAACAACATCATTCCCATCAGCAGCAGGCCCATCGTTACCGAAATCCAGCCCCCCTCCTCAAATTTTACTAAGTTCGCGGTGAGAAATGTCAGCTCGACGGACAGAAAAATGCCCGTCAGCAATATAATGAGGAAGGGATTCATCTGCTTCATACGCAGGTAAGCACTCATCAACACCGTACTCATCAACATAGTTAACGTAACAGCCAGCCCGAAAGCCGCTTCCATGTTAGCCGATTCGCGGAAGTATAGCACCATCAAAATACAGCCGGTCATCAGTCCCCAGTTTACAAACGGCACGTAGAGTTGTCCGCGAACGTCGGACGGATAAACCACGCGCTGACGGGGCCAGAGATTCAGCCGCATGGCCTCGCCCACCAGCGTAAACGAACCACTGATAAGAGCTTGCGAGGCAATGATGGTTGCCAGCGTAGCCAGCCCAATGCTGAATACCAGTAACGGAGCCGGGACGATGGAATAGAACGGACTGGTTTCGCCCATCCGCTGACCGAGGTGCTGCATCATCCAGGCCGACTGACCGGCATACGACAGCACCAGGGTTAGTTTGACATATCCCCAACTGGCCCGAATGTTTCCCCGGCCGCAGTGACCCATGTCAGAATAGAGCGCTTCGGCCCCGGTAGTACACAAAAATACGCCCCCAAGCAGCCAGAACCCACCCGGATACTGCGCCAGCAGACGCCATGCCCACACCGGATTCACCGCTTGCAGAACGGACGGCTGCCCCAGAAGTGCCCAGAAACCAATAACACCAATGAACGTAAACCAGACGATCATGATCGGCCCGAAGAGTTTACCCAACTGCTGCGTACCGAATTGCTGACTCACGAAAAGCGCAATCAGAATGCCAATTACAATGGGAACGGTATCAAGATTCGGGTAAAAAATGAGCAGTCCCTCAATAGCCGACGACACCGAAATGGGTGGTGTAATTAATCCGTCGGCCAGCAAAAATGCCCCACCGGCGACGGCGGGATACAGCAACCAGCGGCCCGTATGACGCCGAACGAGCGTATAAAGCGAAAAAATACCACCCTCGCCGTTGTTATCAGCCCGGAGCGTGATGATCACGTATTTGATGGTTGTTTGCAGCGTAAGTGTCCAGATTACGCACGAGAGCGTACCCAGAATCAGCGTTTCGGACAGATCTTTGCCGCGCGTAACAGCCGCTAATGCGTAGAGCGGGGACGTACCGATATCGCCAAAAACGATACCAATAGCCACAAGAAGTCCTTGAACAGAAACCTTATTTAATGAAGTACTGGATGAAGACATGAAGACAGTAGGGTAGAATTACTCATCAAAACTACGTAACCCCTTGTTGTGTTGCCTTACATTATAAACTATTTCACACTAAATAATCTGTTCCGGGAGAATTGGCTTCCAGCTAACAAATTGACAATCAACCATTAATCAGCTAATCCGGCTTCCTGAAGTTTTCGATACAGGGTTGTCAGGCCAATACCGAGCAGTCGGGCCGTTTCGGTTTTGTTGCCGTTTGCCTGTCGCAGTACCCGACGGATATGCTGTTGTTCAACGGTAGCCAAATCAAGGGCGGCAGGGTCGGCAAGCAAAGTCCCCTCCTGCATGTCGTAGGGCAGTAAATCGGGGGTTAGTTCCGTCGTTCCATCAGCGCGGGTGTCGGCCAGGATCACTGCCCGTTCAATGACGTTTTTCAGTTCGCGGATATTTCCTTTCCAGGTGTGTTGCCGGAGTTTCTGCACAAACGCCGGACTAAGCCGTATGTCACGTTTTCCCACTTTGATGGCTTCCTGCTGGGCAAACCGCTCGGCCATTGCCGGAATATCGTCGCGCCGGTCGCGCAGGGGCGGCAACTCGATACTGAACACTGACAGCCGGTAGTACAAATCCAACCGAAATTGCCCGACAGATGCTTCCTGCTCCAACCCCCGATTGGTGGCGGCAATGACCCGGACATCGGTTTTGGTGGGTTTAGTGTCGCCCACGCGCAGGAACTCGTGGGTTTCGAGCACACGTAGTAACTTGGCCTGTAAGTCGAGCGGCATCTCGCCAATTTCATCCAGAAAGATGGTGCCTTTATTGGCTTCGGCAAACAGCCCTTTCTGATCGCGGGTGGCGCCCGTGAAGGCTCCACTGCGGTGACCGAACAGTTCGCTTTCCAGAATATCTTTACCCAATGCCCCACAGTTTATCGCCACAAAAGGGCCAACCCGTCGCGGACTGGCCTGATGAATAGCCTGTGCAAACACTTCCTTGCCGGTGCCGGTTTCACCTGTGAGCAGTACGGTGGTATCGGTAACGGCCACTTTTCGGGCGAGGTCGATAGCCTGCTGAACGGGTTTTGAGTGCCCAATAATCCGGTCGAAGCCATAGCGCAAACTAACCTGCTGCTCTAACTGCCGGATTCTGAATTGCAGCGTTGCTTTTTCAACGGCCCGGCCAACAAGGGGGATTATCCGGTCGTTATCGTCGCCTTTGGTGATGTAGTCGAACGCGCCATTTTTGATGGCTGTTACGCCGTCGGAAATGGTTCCGTAAGCGGTCAGGACAATGACTTCGGTGGCTGGATAAAGCTGCTTAATCTGCGCCGAAAGTTCGATACCGTTTTTGTCGGGCAGTTTTACGTCGCTGATGACCAAGTGAACCTCTTCCCGCTCCAGGGTTTTCAGACCGGCGCGGGCGTTTTCGGCCTCCAGCACGGTGTACCCTTCGAGTTGCAGAATGCGGGCCAGAAGCTGGCGCAACCGCGGCTCGTCGTCAATAAGCAGGATAGTAGCAGCCAAGCGTTATTTTTTTAGTTGAATCGTTTGCGCCTGTTTCTGCGCTTTCAGGGCCAGTTCAGTTGCCAGAAAACAGTGCTCCTGCGTCATGGCGGTTTCGGTGCGGTTCAGTACGTCGTTCACAAGTTGCTCACCGTAAGGCAGTGGCTCTTTGCTGCAATCGAGATAGCGCGTCTCTTTATTATCGGTGATGAGCAAATGATTACCACCTTCGCGCCCGCCCGGATCGATGTTTTTGCGAATTTCAATGAACCCCTCCGTTCCCAGAATCGTCAGGCGACCGTCGCCCCAGCTTTTCAGTCCGTCGGGCGTGAACCAGTCGACGCGAATATAGCCCATGCCGCCGTCTCCGCGCAGCATTACGTCGCCGAAATCCTCAAAATTCGGGTATTGGGGGTAGTGAACGTTGCCTACCTGCGCGGCTACTACGTCGGCCTTTTTGGTATTGGTAAAAAATAAATACTGGTCGAACTGGTGCGAACCGATGTCACAGATGATGCCGCCGAACCGTTTGCGGTCGAAGAACCACTCGGGTCTTGATTTGGGTGTCATGCGGTGCGGCCCCAGCCCGATGGTCTGAATAACGCTGCCAATGGCCCCGGCTTTGACCAGTTCACCCGCCTTCACGGTCGCTCTATTCTCGAACCGCTCGCTGTACATGATCGAGTAAATGCGTTTGGTTTCTTTCTGTACGCGACGCACGTCGGCGAGTTGTTCGAGGGTTGTGATACCGGGTTTATCGGCCATGTAATCTTTACCGGATTTCATCACCCGGATGCCAATGGGTGCCCGTTCGTCGGGAATAGCCGCGCTAAGAACAAGCTGAACCGATTGATCATCAAGGACTTCCTTTTCGGTTTTGGCCTGTTTTACTTGCGGGTATCGTTTTACAAAAGCAGCCGCCAGATCAGCCTCTTTGGCATACAGCGAAACCAGTTCGCCCCCACCCCGCAATATGGCTTCAACCTGCGAATAGATGTGGCCGTGGTTGATGCCAATGACTGAAAACCGAATCCGGTTAGCACCTGATGATGTACTTTCACTCCCCAGCGACCCGGAGCGCAAAATGGCGGGTGCACCGAACGTAGGTTCAGACAGCGCGGGCAGCACGACTAATCCAGCCGCTGTGGCAATGGTTTCTTTGATGAATGTTCGACGGTCGTTCATAAATAAAGAGCGAAAGAGCGAATGAGTGTCATGAGCAGCTTTCGCTCTTTCACTCATTCGCTCCGGTTCGGCGGTCCGATTCGCGTTTAGATTTAGCAAGCTCCAGTGCCTGCGTGGTCGTATAATATTTGGCAATCATGTTGGGCACTTCCCAGGCGGGCAATTGACCGGCTTTCAGGTATTCGAGATATTTTTGCGCCACGCGGCCAAAATGCGCTTCGTGACCCTCTTTGTATTTCTCAGGAACGATTATTTCCCAACCCGACGCCGTTTTCTTTACATCGACGCCCGGAAATTCCTGCTGAATTTTTGGCAGAATGCTTTTTAATGAAGCGTCCAGATTCTTATTTCCGGCAACAGTTTCAATGTACAGTGTAGGCTTGTATTGCTGCTCTGCGCCCTGTCGGATAATCAGGTTGGCTTTGGTGCCGCGCATAATCGAGTAGTGCGTATCGCCTGCGCCTTCGGGTGCTTTGTAGGCCCACGTAACGGCTACTTTGGCATGAACGCCTTTGAGTTGGTAGTTGATTTCGCCATTACTGTACACGCGTAAAATGCTGTCTTTTACT
>JANPJE010000099.1:0-15399 GCA_031425355.1 Spirosoma sp.
GTGATTACGAATATGACCGGCCAGCCGTCGATGTCGGTGCCGCTGCACTGGTCGGCTGATGAGTTACCAATCGGGGTGATGTTCGCGGCTAAACTCGGCGACGAAGCGACACTATTTCGGATGGCGGGGCAGTTGGAGCAGGAAAAACCCTGGTTCGACAAGAGGCCAAACATATAGGATACTCTTCTTTGCCGGGCGAATACGTTACGTCGCTGTAGTCAGTATGTCTCGGGGCATTGATTCACAAAAATCGTTTTATGGTTTGGTGCGCTGGCGAGTATAGATGCTGTTCCATTTGTCCTGATAAACACGCTGGTACGCGCCAATCCGGGCGGGGGCGCCGGGTGGTATGTCGTAACTTCCGTTCAGGCGATGATCGCTGATGACGTACTCAACATCTTCCTGCTCAGCAAGTTGAAAGAGAGCAGGCAAGGTTATGGTTCCCTGTTTTTGCTGGAGCAGGTAATAATACGTCAGCCCTCTAATCCGGTAGTTTTCTATTTGTCCGAAGAAAAACTCAATTGGGGCAATCACGTTCGTATGCTGACGGGGCATGTGCTTGGCTAATAATGCATTTTGCGTATCAACATCGGGCAGCGTACGGTTTTCAATAATTGTGTTGCCAATCTGAAAAATGGCTACCACGCCGTACAGGGCCAGTAGAACCCGTGCCGTTTTCCGTTGCCAGCCGGGTTGTTCCGGCAAATAACGAATGGCCCAGTTCGCTGTGAGCATGACCAGCCAGGGTAAAAACAGAATAAAATACAGATACGTAGCGCTCTTGGTCAGTACCCAGAATGAAAAGAATAGAAACAGCGTGTAAACAAAAACGGGTTCTGATCGCTGAATACGACGCCGGAAGGCGATCAGGCACAGCAGAAATAGGACAGTCAGGGCAAATTCGTTGTGGTTATGAAAAAATATCTGGTGATAATTGGCCATAACCGACAGTTTATCAAGCCAGTTCAGGTTTTGCTGCGTAGCCGGATCACTGCGAAACTGCATCAGCATTACGTCTAAACTGCCATCCAGCACCGCGTCGAGCAGGTAAAAACTCAGCGTGAGTCCACTGGCCAGACCGAAGGAAAAAACAGCCTGCCACTTTCTTTGCGTGAATAGTAATCCAAAACCGGCTAGTAGATAAATAACGCCGTTGAGGTGCGTCAGGGCGGCCAAACCTGCGAAAACACCTGCTAAAACGGGCATGGGCTGTTTTGTCGGGGATCGGTCAATGGCCAGATAAGATAGTAATCCGAGAGCCATGCACATGAATTCGGGGCGGTTGACGCAGATATGACGAATTAACGCGCCACAGCCAACGTACAAGCCAAGCGATAACCACTGCGTCTCGCGCGAAAATCGTGCGCTATACTGCCAGATCAGCCAGCCTCCCAATCCCCCAAACAGTATCCCGATCAACTTGCTGACGGCCACCGAAAATCCGCCCACGCTCATAATCAGGGCACCCGCGTAGATAAACAGCTTGTGGAATACGTAGATACGGTTTTCCCAGCCGTTGTAGCCACGAAACAATTCTGAACGAACCTTGCCGTCTTTCACAAGCCAAAACGATTGTTCGGCAAACCAGGCATCGTCAAAGTGTTCGGCCCGATGGTAAAACGTACCGAGCAAAGCAATGAACAGCAGGAATAAAGCGATTTGGTACGTACGTAATGGGAAAAGAATAACCGGCATGAAAAATTTAGTTACGACTTGGATAGAGACGCAAGATATTGTGTCTCTATATTTCTGTATAATCCAGCTCTTTTCCGAACGTCTCCTCCATGGTGGCTAATGACCAGAAGCCAAGTCCGAAGCAGATAACGGCGACAATGGCACCCGCTTCAACTACGCCGAGGGTAGGTTTCATCGCCTGAAACGCCGGGATGGTAAGCAGCGTAGTGGCCCGAACATTATTGGCAACGGACGTAGTGGCCGTGGCGCGGAGGTTAGTGCCAAAACTCTCGGCAGTAATGGTCAGGAACATGGCGATGTAGCCGATTCCAAAACCCAGCGCGAGACAAACGCCATAAAACGCATCGACTGACGTAATACCGCCGAACAGATAAATGCCCACCAAGACAAACGTAAGGCCCATCATTAGGGCAATGGCTTTCCGGCGCGACTGTAATTTCTGGCTCAGGATGCCGCTGAATAAATCGCCGATAACGGTGCCGACATACGTAAACATAACGCACCGACCCGGTTGTATGGGGTCCGCAATGCCGATGGCTTTGCCGAATTCATTGCCGAACGTAGTCAGGATGCCGATGACAAAGTAGGTGGGAACGGCAATGCCCATGCAGCGCAGATAACGTAACGTTTGGGTTCGACCCCGAAACAGAGCAAGAAAATTCCCTCGTGACACGCCGGTTTTCTGGACGCGGGCAAACATCCCCGATTCGAGTATGCTCACGCGCAACAGCAGTAAACCTAAGCCCAGCCCGCCCCCAATAAAATACGTTGTGCGCCAGTCGAAAAGGGTAACAGTAAAGTAGGCCACGACCGCGCCAAGCAAGCCGACACTGGCTACCAATGACGACCCATAACCACGCAGACGAGGGGGTAAAATCTCGCTCACCAACGTAATGCCCGCGCCCAACTCGCCCGCCAGACCCAGCCCGGCCACAAACCGAAGTATAGCGTAGAATTCCGGGTCACGCACAAAACCACAGGCCAGATTTGCCAGCGAATACGTAATAATACTGCCAAACAGCACCGATAACCGCCCTCGTTTGTCGCCCAGAATACCCCATAAAATACCGCCCAGAAGCAAACCCGCCTGCTGAAAATTCAGAATTCGCCCCCCAATCAACGATATGTCGGCTTCGGAGAGGCCCATGTCTTTTAGGCTCGGCACCCGCACAATATTGAATAAAAGGAGGTCATACACATCCACAAAGTAGCCCAGAGCGGCCACAATGACGGGAAGACCAAACAACGGGCGGAGGGAAGTTGACGAGGAGGACATACGTAGTAAATGGCTGAAAATAGCGATGACATCTTTTCGAAAAGATGTCATCGCTGGCTATTCTATGAAAAACTACATTCTACTTCATCAACCTACCAGAACCGAACGTACAGCACCGTGATGAGCAACACAATGATTACAGCCAGAGCAGTGGAGGATGGCGACAGGCGGAACATGCTCGAATCAATGGCAAACGCTTTGGGGTTGATGGCCGGGCCGACCAGACTCATCACGACCATTAGCAATACCGTAAACACAAATGACCAGCCCATACAAATCAGGAATGGAATCTCAAACCCGCCGTTTCCATTGGGGAATGCCGTGTACAACAGCGTTTCGTTGCCAAACAGCGCCGGAGCGTAGTTATTGAACAAAACGGCCAGCGCGAAACCACCCAGAATACCTGCTACGGCAGCAGCCCCCGTCGTGCGTTTCCAGAAGAAACCCAGAATAAAGACAGCGAAGATGCCAGGACTAAGGTAGCCCGTATATTTCTGAATGAACGTGAAGCCGCCTTCGCGTCCGATACCCAGCGCATCCTGCCAGGTAAGGGCGATTGATAACAGCATGGCCAGAAAAATAGTGATACGTCCCACCCAGACCAACTGGGTTTGAGTAGCGTTCTTTTTAATGTATTTCTGATAAATATCGAGCGTGAAAATTGTAGAAATCGAGTTGGCTTTACCCGCTAATGAAGCGACAATAGCGGCTGTCAGCGCGGCCATCGACAAGCCTTTCAAACCATTGGGCAGAAAAGACAGAATCGCTGAATAGGCGTTGTCGGCGAGGAGTTTGCCACCCGGCGCCATCTCGTTCTGGAGGCTACCGTTTTTATACAAAACGTAAGCGGCAATACCCGGCAGCATAACAATGAGTGGCATGAAAATTTTCAGCAGGGCGGCAAATAGAATCCCCGTCCGGGCAGTTTTCAGATCGGCACCGAGGGCGCGTTGGGTAATATACTGATTACAACCCCAGTAGTTCAGGTTCACAATCCAGATACCGGCAAAATACATCGCTAAGCCCGGCAGGGTCAGGTATTTGTTAATATCAACCTGCGACGTATTAGGACCGGGCTTCTCAAAAATCATGTGGAAGTGATCGTCGGCATCGGCCATCATCGCCGAAAAACCAGCGATCACATCGTTGCCTAAGCCGAACTTCTGGCTAACCAGTTGAAGCGCTATGTATGACGTTACCAACCCGCCAATAATCAGTACAGCCACCTGAATTACGTCGGTGTAGCCAATTACTTTCATACCGCCCAGGGTGATAAAAATAGCGAATACGCTCAGGCCGATGACGATGGGGTGAAACGAACCTTCTCCAACTAACGTACTGATTGCCAGTGCTCCCAGAAACAGAATTGACGTTAAATTGACGAACACGTACAGGAATAGCCAGAAGATAGCCATAATCAGGCTGACCGTTTCGTTATACCGCGTTTTCAAAAACTGCGGCATTGTGTAGATGTGGTTTTTGAGGTAGATGGGCATGAACCAAATGGCCACAATAATCAGGGCAAGAGCCGCAAACCACTCATAAACTGCCACGGCAATACCGAACGTGAAGCCGTTGCCCGACATGCCAATAAACTGCTCGGCCGATATATTTGAGGCAATCATTGAGGCCCCAATGGCCCACCATGTCAACGACCCTTCGGCCAGGAAAAAGTCTTTCGTATCAAGTTTAGTGGTCTGCTTTCGTTTGTAAATCCAGTATCCGTAGGACGAAACGCCAATAAAATACAGTAAGAAAATAATGTAATCAGTCAGGTTAAGTTGGTTCATTGTTGCGATCAGAAATATAGGGTTTGGAATAATTGCGTAAATAAAAGCGATAATTTCCTGAAACTATCCTTGTGGTGTCTTAAAAAGACATGTTTAATCCAATTCAGTGCATATTATTTACTTATCAGCCATTCGTCAAACATAACCGGCAAGCACAGGCTGCCTACTGGTCGACTCGGAACTGCCTTTGAGTATAATCGGCAATGATTGCCCGAAAAAAAGAACAGCACGAAGATTACTTCGTGCTGTCGACTGTTCATGTAGTGAAATGGAATAAAGTGATCAGGTATTGTCAAGGATGGTCAGAAAGTAGTCAGTTGTTGTCTGTCAGTTCATGACTACCCTTAACCATTCCTGACTACCTTCTGACCACCCTTGACTATTTCCTGACACGCTATTTAATGGCAATCATGCGTGTTGGCTGGGTGGTTTTCGGTGCGGGCGTTGAGAGTTTGAAGATGAGTTCTTCCCGCTGGCTACCTGCCGTAATGCAGAATTTGTACGTACCGTCGCCCAGGTTGCTCATGTCAAACTGCTGACGGTAGGCACGTGGCTTCGTGTTTTTGCCCGATACCGTTTCCTGAAACAGAACGTCACCGTTGATATCGACCAGCGCGAGCGTAATTTTAGGCTCCGACTGGTATTTCTCTAAGCATAGCCAGAGCTTGGAAGCATCGGCTGCCGGGAACACAACGGCGGCAAACGCTTTTTCTTTAATTTTGTCATCCGTAGCCGAAGCGGGCGATGATACCGATACAGTCAGAGTTAATAGTAGTGCACTGGCGAGTAATTTGAAGGAGGTTTTCATTGGATTGAATTGATTAAAGTAGAACCTTTAGCTGTCAACCCAATGATGCCGAAAGCCCGGCCGGTCGCTGTCGTTTTGGAGCAGCGGTTTATAAAAATGATGAGTGGTTAACCCTTATTCCACGAAGTCCAAATCCCGCCCAAACGTCTCATCCATGCGGCTGAGCGACCAGAACGACAGGCCATAAACGACAATTCCCAGTAATCCAGCCGCTACCAGTGCACCCAGCGATGGCTTTAGCGCCTGAAAAAGCAGCGTCATCGGGATGAGCGTACCCCGCACAACACTCGGCACCGACGTAGTGGCTGTGTTGCGTAAATTAGTCCCGTAAAGTTCGGCCACCATCGTCAGGTACATAGCGATGTAGCCCGTGCAAAATCCGGCCAGCAAGCAAACTGTATAGATGCCGCTGGCTGTTTCAATGCCGCCGAACAGATAAATGCTGCTTAGTAGTGCGCTGCTCATCAACAGACCCGTTATGGCTTTGAGCCGGGACTTTAGCCATTGACTCAACGGGCCACTGAGCAGATCGCCCCCGGCCAGCCCGACGTAAATCATCATCACGCACCGGCCCGGTTTCACCACCTCGGCAATGCCCAATGCCTGCCCAAACTCATTGGCAAACGTAGCCAGGATGCCCACCACAAACCACGTTGGTATGCCTACCGACACGCACCGTAAGTACCGGATTGCCTGCGGCCAGCTACTGAAAAAGTAAAGAAAATTGCCCCGGCTAACGTCTTTGTGCTCATCTTTCATCCGACTGAATACGCCCGACTCGAACATGCTTACCCGAAGCAGCAGTAAAGCCAGACCCATGCCGCCCCCGACCCAAAACGCCGTTCGCCAGTTGAAATACTCGACGGTGAGGTAGGCTACTCCCGCGCCCAGATACCCAACGCCCGCCACCATCGACGAGCCGTAACTCCGGATGGCTTTCGGCAGAATTTCGGAGACAAGTACTATGGCTGCCCCGATTTCGCCCGACAGTCCGACGCCTGCCACGAACCGCAGCAGGGCGTATGTGTTCACGTCTTCCACAAATCCGCAGGCAATGTTGGTAAGCGAGTACGTGATAATGCTACCGAACAGCACCGACATCCGGCCACGCTTATCACCCAGAACGCCCCACAGGAACCCACCCAGCACCAGCCCGGCCTGCTGGCAGTTCAGGATAAACGTACCGGCTTTCGATACGTCGGCTTCCGACAACCCCAGCGATTGCAAACTTGGTACACGCACAATGCTGAAAATGAGCATGTCATACACATCCACAAAAAAGCCCAGCGCGGCCACGATAACCGGCAGGGCAAACAACGGACGGAACGAAACGCGGGATGGCGTAGGGGAGAGGGTTTGCATGGGAGGGGAAGAAAGGCAGGGCAGGAGGATGGGGAAGAAAAGAGGAAAGGATCAACGAACGGGTTTCCTCCTCTCGTCCCTTTCCTCCGTCCTTTATTTACTCTTCTAAATAATCCAAATCTTTGCCGTGCGTTTCGGGGATGGTCAGGATGGAATAGAATCCGATGATGAAACAGATCAGCCCGACAGCCGCACCGGCGTTGATAATGTCCAGCGACGGCTTTAAGTAGGCATACAGGCTGGTCATCAGAATAACCGTGCCGCGTACCATATTCGGGATAGTTGTTGCGGCTGTAGCCCGGATATTCGTGCCAAATTGCTCGGCACCAATGGTTACGAACATGGCCCAATAACCGATGCCAACGCCCATTGCCAGCATTATGCCATACAGGGACGTAGCACTTTTTATGCCGAAATACAGGTAAATCAGGCCGAAGATTAAGGCAATGGACATGAGTAAGGCGACGGCTTTTTTGCGCGATTTCATGGCCTGGCTGATAAATCCACTGGCCAGATCGCCCACGGCCAGACCAACGTAACACCACATAATGGCCAGTCCCGGCTGAATTTCTTCAGTAATGCCCAATGCCCGCCCGAACTCGTTGCTGAACGTAGCCAGAATACCGATGACGAACCAGGTGGGCAGGCCAATGCCAATGCATTTGAGGTAGAGGGAGAGCCGGTTCGCGTTGGTGAAAAACGACAGAAAATTGCCTCGGCTAACGTGCTTCTGGTCGGTAATATTTTTGAACATTCCCGATTCAACCACGCCAACCCGCAATAGCAACAGCCCGAAACCCAGGCCACCGCCCACGAAGAACGCCGTTTGCCAATCGAACAGTTTAACCGTGAAATAAGCCACCACCGCTCCAAAAAGGCCAATTCCGGCCACAAGCGACGTACCGATGGCGCGTTTCTCTTTTGGTAGCACCTCGCTTACGAGCGTAATGCCCGCGCCCAGTTCACCCGCCAGACCAACACCGGCCACAAACCGCATCAGGGCGTAATAGGTAGTCGGGTCCATAAACGTAACATTCTTCACAAATCCGCAGGCAATGTTGGCAATGGAATACGTAATGATGGAGCCAAAAAGCACCGATAATCTACCTTTTTTATCGCCCAAAACCCCCCACAAAATGCCACCCAGCAGCAATCCGCCCATTTGCCAGTTTAAAATGTTGGCCCCAACGGTCGAGATTTGATCCGGGGTGAGGCCGAGATCCTGCAGGCTCGGCACCCGAACAATCCCGAACAGCAGCAGGTCATAAATATCGACAAAGTATCCCAGCGCGGCTACAATAACCGGCAGACCAAAGAGGCTGGTTGCTGAATCGGTTTGACGGTTGGGTTGCGATGTAGAGGGGAAAGTAGGAACAGCCATGTGGCACAGAAAAAGTTAGGAGGGTAAAACGGTTCTGCAATTATACGAAATGACCAAAGAAGATTGTGTTAAAAGACGGATGAGCAGCAAATGGACACCCAACAATCCACTATAGTAATTTTCTGCGTATCAATTCATAAAGCTGATCAGACACGCGCTCAGATGATATCTCCAATCAATCAGGTGCGATAACTGGCGAAATACCACTAATTTTGCCAGCTATCGAGCCGATTTTGTTTGCTACGTATGTGTTCAGCATCAACTATCGGGCAAAATCTACAGGAATATAAAGTCTTATTTGTGTTGGTTTATCAGACAATCGGTAACCAACGGTCAACTTCCCAGCAACTTAATGAAATTAACCACGGCTCATACCTATCCATCCAATACGTCTGCCACAGCCGAAGGCAGTAATCTTTACCGTCAGTACTTTATCGCCGTTTGCGCGTTTTATTTGGTGATGGCTGGTGTGTTGGCCGTAATGGTTCAATACGGCGTCATGGACGAAGATTTCCATCTGGAATACAGCCGACCTTTCGTTAAATTCGGTTTTAACACAACAACGCTTTACCGCCACGTACCACCAACGGGCGTGTCCAGCCATCTTTGGTTTGCCTTCTGGATGTGGTTATTTCCCGGTATCAATTTTATCGGTCTTCGGCTGATTACGTGTGCCGCGCTGCTGTTGTTGGCAGGCGTTACTTGTCTGAATTTCAGAGCTATGTCAGTTACGTCGCAGCAAAAAATTCTGGCCGTCAGTTTGTTTATGCTGGTGTGTCCGTACTTTTTTTTGAGCGTATCTACCGTTATGACCGAAGGTCCGGCTTTGCTGTTCCTATTTGCGGGATTGCTGCTTCTGGCCCTGTCCCGGTTTGAGCGGCTGCTACCTTTTTTTATGGGCAGCCTGTTACTTGGCCTGACCACTATAGCGCGATTTTATTACATTCCCTTACTACCCACTCTGTTTATTGTTTTGCTTCTGTCCGATTGGCAACGGTATGATTTTAAGACTATTATAAAAGACAGGTTGCTGTTCTACGCAGCGATAGGCGTAAGTTTATTACCGTTAATTGGCCTGATTTTGCTGTGGGGTGGATTGACGCCACCGTTTTTTGAGCAGTGGTCGAAACTGCGTTCGGGGGTTAGTTTCAACGCTTTTCGTCCGCTTTCGGCGTTAGCGATCATGGGTGTGTACGTGGCTCCTTTTGTGCTGCTCAACGTGTCCCGTACATCTGCCTCGCTGATACGCGCAATCGCTATTTCGTTGCCTTTGGCTTTAGTGCTGGCCTTGCTTCAGATCAATCTTTTCCACGATTCTTTATCGGTTAATGACGTCTTCAGCGGCCCAATCGAGCACGGTTTAGCGTGGATCGAGTCAAGAGGTCCGCTGGCCTTTGGCGCGGGTTTATTCGTTGTGTATAGCTTGAGCTTATTGTGTTTAGTGATTGTTATACAGAAACTGCTCTATTTTATTCAGACAAGGGATTTCTCAGATAAGGGATTGGTGTTTTCGGTCGTTTTTGTGGGTGCATTTATTACCTCGCAGGCATTTGTTGGCGGCAATCACCCCTTCTTCGACCGGTATCTGATTCACCCCTGGCCCTTTATTGGCTATATAATTGTGAGACTGTTTCCACAATTCCTCAATCCCCGAACGTACTTGGTTCTGGCCGCTTACACGACTTTATCAGTAATGATTTTGATTAAATGGGGAATAAACATCGCGTACGACCCCCGGTTTTAGGCGTCAATCGCACTCACCGGAGCAGCACCGTTCGTGTCGTTCGCTGAATCAACAATGGATTCAGTGACTGGCGCGGGACGCAAAACAGGCGCGGGCTGGGGCAATATCTGATACACAGCGTAGGCTGTTCCCAATGACCAGACTTTCAGAGCAATACGTCCAAAAATGAATGCCTGCTGAATGATGAACATAATCAAAATCGTCGGCCAGTTGCGCATGGGAATAACGTCATCGAGCAGAAAATAAAGCCCGAATAGGCCCGTGCCAATCAGAATCATCAGCCAGTACAAACCGTACGTTCGACCTATATTTCGCAGCACCAGCCGACTGGCCTTTCCAAAAGCCCGCAACGCGTTATGCTCATCTTCCCGGAACATCAGAACTTTGGCATAATCGCCGATGCAGAGCAGCAACGTAGCGGTAAGTACGAATAATGCGAAAAATCCGGCCCCGATCCAGAACAAACCGCGTTCGGTAAACGTATCGCTGACGGCAACGCTAACCAACGAACCCGTCACCAGCCAGAGTCCGGCACCCACCCCTATGAACAGTAGCGTAACACCAAAAAGACGTAGAAACCGCCCAAAATAGTGGCTGCATCCCTGCCAGAACAGACCCGCACTAAACCGGGCGCTGGGTTGCGAGAAACGCAGTAAAATGCCGCCCGCCAGAAATACGCTCAGAAATATGTACAGAATACCCAGCCAGCGGCCAACGCTCAGAAGCGGATGAATTGCACGACCGCTGCGGTGCATAAAATCGGAGTAAACGGTGTAGTCGAAGCCGTTCAGCATGTTCAGAAAAGCCGTTGAATCCTGATCTTCAACCTTGATTGTGTTATAAAGCGGTAAGGCAGCCAGCAATCCGAGCACCAGCGTAATGCCGTAAATCAGCCACAAGAGCCGACCTGAACCAAGCGTTTGCCGAAGGGCGATAGACAAAGCGTTCATCAGGCGGCTGGTGAAAAGGTGTCGGGTGAGGTTAGTTCTGCGTCGGGTCGTGATGGCAGTTCCTGGCTCGCCGGGTTGTTGCCGAGCAGTGGATGTTCTGTGCGGATTTTTTTCTGCAACAGCAAAAAGCCATCAATCAGCGCTTCGGGGCGCGGTGGACAACCGGGCACATAAACATCAACCGGAATGATGCGGTCAACGCCTTTTACTACGTGGTAACCATGCTGCCAGTACGGTCCGCCACAGTTGGAACACGATCCCATCGAAATCACGTAGCGGGGTTCGGGCATTTGTTCGTAAAGTCGTCGGATTCGGTCAGCCATTTTATACGTTACCGTGCCCGAAACGATCATAATATCACATTGGCGGGGCGAAGGGCGCGGGAAAATGCCGAACCGTTCGAGGTCATAATTGGCGGCAAACGCCTGCATCATTTCGATGGCGCAACACGCCAGTCCGAAGCTCATGGGCCACATCGACTTCTCGCGCGACCAGTTCAGAAGTTCTTCGGAATGCAGCATAATGACGCTGGCGTCGCCGGTTTTATCAGATAATGGGGGAGAGGTCATCGTTTATCGAACGTTTTTGGTAGTCGGTCAAGCACATCCTGCTGATACATCAGGCTGAACGGTTCCAACTGTCGGAACAAAGTTAACTCAGGTTCGGCCAGATATAAAGGCCGGATTATCCGACGATTTACGGTACCAACTGCCGAACCCAGCAACAGACCGGCTGCTGCTCCACCTGCGGCTGCAAATGTCAGCGTCAGGCCGTACGTAACCGGGCCTCTGGTCTGGTTCCTTTGCAGCGATTGATTGGCTATGTATCCAACGGCCAAACCGCCGGCAATGGCTCCCGAAACTTGAATAGATTTTTGATTGATTCGCCGGAGAACGACCTTTCGAATCAATGAGAGCGGTATCTGGCCGTTATCGGTACGCCAGTTTCGTTCACCGCTCAGATACAGAAACGAATTGTCGACTGCCCTCAACGTACCGCCAAACCGATTGCCTTCCGTTGTAATAACCCGAACCTTGTAAATATCGACCGTGTGTTTTTGCGCCCCGGCAAATCCAGCAACGAACACACTCAGAAGCGCTATCAGGCATGAACGACGTAGCAGAAACAGGGTCAACGTTTGTAGCGTTCGTTTACCTGCTGGTATAACCGGGCGGGGACTTTGGTTTCCATCGTCGGAATTTTGGGTTGCGGCTTTATCCAGTCAAGATAACCCTTCGCCCAAACATAGGCAAGTCCCAACCCCAGAATTACAACAAACAAGGCGGCCTCAGTGAGTGCGAACCATCCCCACAAGCCATTGGTCGCGTTTATAAGCTTCTCCTGACCAAATACCGTTGCCCACGGAAACAGGAAAACCAATTCGACATCGAACAAAACAAACACTAACGCCACTGTATAAAACCGAATATTGAATTGCACATTCGCGTTGCCAACCGGCTCCTCCCCAGACTCATACGTACTGTTTTTCTCGATATTAGGCTTATGCGGACGCAACATACGCGCTACGAAAAGCACGACGGCAATGAACGCGAAAGCACCCAGAATAAACAGCAGAATGATGCCGAAGTGAGAAAGCATGTCGTTAGTTCGGTTTCAATTGGCGGGAAGAATGTAGAGCCACATCGAGATGAATCGGCAGCTTCCGTCCGGTGCCACCTGACAATTATTTTTTCTTCTTCGGAAACAGATTATAAACGATGGACAACTGAACATTCCGGTTATAATATGTTGCCGTTGGCTCGGGCGATACGTTCGTGAAACCGTTCACGTAGCGAACATGCAAACTGAATTTGTTGAGCATATCCAGGAAGTCATAGTGGACACCAACTACCGCACTTACGTCGTTTTGGGCACCGGGGCCAGTAGCCGAACCCGAATTGAGGGCGTAGCTAAACTCCGGCCCGGCCTGAATGGTCAGCCCCTCCGTTGGAATATAACCCAGCAAAATGGGCAGGCAGGCATAATAATAGGATTGGCTTGTGGTTGTGCGTCCGCCAACCTGCTCCTGCTGAAACGTACCGCCCTTAATGGCGAGTAAGGCTTCTGGCTGGAAAACAAGCCGGTTGTAGCGGTAGCGGTACATAACGCCCAAATGGGGCTGTAGTGCCCGCTTCGGAATGTTAACACTGGTCCCTGATATGGCTACCTGCGTAAACGAAGCTCCCAGTTTCAGGCCAAAATGGCCACCAATAGGTTTGTCGCTTTGCGCCGACGTAAGCAGGGGAGAGGTTGCAAAAAAGAAGAAAAGTAGAAAGCGATATGTGTACATACAGGACTGTTGAAAAAGGTAACGAACCTTTCGATAACGAATTTTTCCGAAACGTCGGACCGTTGCAAAATTGGTTAAAAAAGTTAAGAAATCGCCGTTGGTATTTCTGCTGATCGGCCGGAGCAAGGTTTCGTTCAGACCGAATTTACAGGAAAAAACAAGATTTATTGGGGTAGAAAATCCTGTTTTTTCTTGTAAATCCTGCCCACAAGTCAGCTTACTCTGACCAGAATAATCAATTCAGGCGTGGGTCGAGGGGGTAGTGAGCAATGGATTTATACTCGCCCCCCATGCGCTTGAGCACCTCGCGCCAAAATTCGTTTGTCGGGGTATCGAATAGGAAATCGGCCTTGGTACGGCTGACAATCCACGCTTTTTGAAGCAGCTCGGCGTCTAATTGCCCTTCCTCCCAACCCGAATAGCCGATAAAAAAACGAATATCGCGATCCGTGAGCGTTCCCAGATTAACGGCCTGCTTGATTTGCTCAAAGTCGCCACTCCAGTATAGCCCGTCCACGATACAAATGGAACTGTCGATCAAATCGGGTCGGCGGTGGATGAAATGCAGCGTATTTTGCTGAACAGGCCCACCCACAAAAAGCGGTAAATCAGGGCTAATATTCTCAATAACGTCGCCGAGATGAATGTCTGTCAACTGGTTCAGTACCAGACCAAAAGTGCCCACTGAGTTGTGTTCACAAACCAGCACCACACTACGTTCAAAGTTGGTATCGCCCATAAACGGCTCAGCAATCAGTAAATCTCCATTGGTAACGGTTGATGAAGGCGTATTCATGGCACATAAAAGCAGTTTATGGTTCGTATAACAAAAACGTCTTTCTACCGGGCGATATTGACTTAAAAACTGTTAAATCAACAAGTCAATGCGAAATAGTGTTTGTACGGGCTTGTTAATAACTGATTTGCCACGTAACACCGGGTTGAAACCAGGTGCCACATTAGGAATACACACGCACCTCAAACGGACGTAGCGCATCGGCCTTGTCCCGATAATTAGACAGCATCTGCTGACTCGATTGTATAGCGGCAATCAACTCACCAGGCAGAACAGCAGTCTTCGCTGAAAAATTAGTGATGATCTGAATACGGTCATTGTTCAAACTGCGCTCAAATGCCCAGATCGATGGATGGTCGGGCAATAAATCCCGGTACGTGCCGTCATGCAGCACGGGCATTTGCTTTCGCCAGCGGAGCAAGTTTTTGTAAAAAGACAGTACGGAGTTTGGATTATCCGTCTGTTGTTTAATATTGATGGACTGATAATCAGGGTTTATTTTTAGCCAGGGTTGGCCATCTGTAAAGCCTGCATTCGGTGCGTCGGACCATTGCACCGGCGTTCGGGCATGGTCGCGGGCAATGCGGTTGGCGGTTTTTAGAAAGATATCAGCAGGGTATTTTTCTGATTCGACCAGCTCTCGCCATGCGTTTTTTACCTGAATATCGTCGTATTCCTCGATCGAGTTGAACGGGCAGTTTGTCATGCCAATTTCGTCGCCCTGGTAGATACTGGGAGTACCGCGCTGGGTGAGCAAAACCGTAGCCAGCATCGTTGCGGATTCGTAATGATAATGTACTGAATCGCCAAATCGGGAAAGCACACGCGGATTGTCGTGGTTGCCAAAATAGATATTCTGCCAGCCCCGTGCCGATGGTTTGGCATTGTCTAAAGCGGTGTTCCACTTCGCGAAAATAGCCTTTAGTTCGGGCAGCGTGAATTCGGGCGCGGGGTCAACGAAATATGGCTCGTCGCGCGGAACGGCATGGTCGAAGTGGTAAATCATATCCAGTTCGTGCCGGTCTCTGCCGACGTAGAGATTGGCCTGCTCCGCCGAGACACCAAACCCTTCGCCCACAGTTATACACGAATCATAGCGGCTGAGAACTTCCTGATTCATTTCCTGTAAAAACTCATGAATGCGTGGGCCATTGGCGTGAATCGTTAAATCGCCGTATCGACCGGGGGGATAATTGGGGAAATCGGTGTCTTTCGACAGAAACGGAATAACGTCCATCCGGAACCCATCAACGCCCTTATCAAGCCAGAAACGCATCATTTTGTAAATCGCCTGACGTAACGGCGGG
>JANPJE010000100.1:0-18479 GCA_031425355.1 Spirosoma sp.
GCCGGCTTCGCTCCGGAATAACCCGCTTCCCTGCGTACCAACCCATAATCGGCCCCGGCTATCACACCGAATGGTCATAATACTCCCGGCAATGGCAGTATCCGGTGCAGGCAGTGTTACAGGCGTAATACGGTAATCCGTCAGACGTAATTGGGTTACCCGTCCCTGCTGATCACCCAGCCATAAATTACCGGCCCGATCGGGGCAGATCCGATGAATGAAATTGGAAGGCAGTCCATTTTTCGCTGCGGTCAATTGCGTAACCCGGCGCGTGGCCGGGTCTATCAGTAACAATCCCTGCCCATTTGTTGAGGCCCAGATGCCGCCCGCCTGATCCTGCGCTAAATCGGTAATGGTAGCCATAGCGATGTCCTGACCGTCAACCGTGCGAAGTAGATGGCGAAACCGAACCCCCGATGAGTCTAATTGATTCAGTCCCCCTGAATTAGTGCCAACCCACAGGCGGTGCTGCCGGTCTTCGAGCAGGCATTTTATTTCGTTACTGCTCAGGCTTTGTGCATCCCGCGCCGACCGTCGATATACCTGAAAACGTTCCCCATCATACCGATTAAGGCCATCGGCAGTCCCTAACCACAAAAATCCTTTAGAGTCCTGGAGCAAGTCCATTACCGTATTGTGCGACAGCCCATCGCTCGTACTCAGTTGATTAAAGGCAGGCTGAGCCGCGCTATACAGGCTGACAAGCGCCAAGACGAACAGCAGAATAGCCGTTTGAACGCTTTTCTGGAAATGATTGCTTACTATTTTCCACAAGCCATTGGGCATCACAGGCAATCAGGTTAGACGGGGCGTTGTAAACCATAAAGATATGTTTTTGAGCCACTTACTCTACTCGTTGCCTTCTAAAAGTAGAGTACTGTCCATCGCGAATCTTCCGGTAAAATAAACCGAAAAAATGCACTGATTTTACAGGGACAGTACTGCTCGGTTTCTATCAGGCGAAGATAGTTCGAGAACCACTCGTCAAGCTTCTGATATAGGTTACGTCTCGTTTTCTTTACAAAACGTACCAGTTTATATCAGTACAGGCTCCCTCCTACTCAACTGGCCGTTTTGGGTCAGTAAAAGGGTGACGAACGCTATTTAATGAACTCGTTATTTAGCTATGAATAAATGGGTTGTATTACGATCAGCTACTGTCTTACCTCTGAGAGCGTATCAATCTCCCCTCTTAAAGACTGTCTAAATTTTATAATCGGCGAGTCATTTGTACCCTTTTAACTGTTCTAATTTTTTAAATTTTAGATAAGGATTCTTACTGACCTTCACCAGTTCGATATTTTCTGCAATCTGTAAGTAGTCCTTTATAACCTTATGTTCGTTAACTATTGTATTTTGGTGGTAAGTTTTTTTAGGCCTTAAGTTTCTCAGATAGTAATCGTAGCCAGCAACAAACTCATAGTTTAAACAACTAAAAAGAACAGGACTTCCATGATTAAAAGCCAGTAAATTTTTAACCGTTCGCTTGTAGCGGATATAGGCAGAATAGGATAAGCTTGGCTTTTGCTTCTCTATTTGTTCCAGCATGAAACTGGATAACTAAGTCTGCCTTTCAGGTCTAATAATCATTTCCTGATGCAGCATCAGGTCGAAGTCTTGTAAGGAAAAAGGACGACCATACAATGCCGGAAACCGAAGTTCAAAGTCTTGTAGTGCAGCTATCTGCCGCTTAAGACTTGTGTTGTCATTATAAGATGAGTTGCCCTTCACCTCTTTTCTCTTGTTATCCCATTCACTGGGTTTCAATTTGATACCAGTAGAAATGTATAGGCGGACTGGATTCTGAAAGATTTCTATCACGACGGATGCCTTGCCGTTTCTGTCAAGTTTGACAACCCGCTTGCCGTTTTCACCTTTTACTGTTACGCGTCCGTAAATGATATTGTACCTGATTTTAGTAAACATTTGCCGTAAGTGAATTAATTACGGATCGAACCTACATTACCGGACACCTATTTAAATGTGTATCAAACGAGTATCACACAGAACGGACTAACTAAGATTGTTCCGTATCAAAACCGTATCAAGATAGGCGTAAACAACAACTCCTTAAAAATATAAATCCCTATAAATCAATGATTTATAGGGATTTATAATGAAATCAAAGTGCTCCCGAAGGGATTCGAACCCCTATCGTCGGTACCGGAAACCGAAATTCTATCCATTGAACTACGGAAGCGGGCAATTCCCTGTTTGGGAGTGCAAATATAGCAGATTACGGCACTAAAACACAAGTCAATCGCCGAACAAGTTCTCGATTTTACCGCTGTCCCCGTCCACCGCGCCGATTTTCACCCTTGGCAGCAGTGCCCTCACTACGTTTAGCTGTCGTTCCTGACCGTGTAGAACCAGACTTTTGTGAACTCCCGGGCCGCCCGCCCCGACTATCGCTACTGCGGCCCGAACGGCGATTCGTATCGCCATCCGTAGCCCTGTTTGCTTTGTCGCTCACTAAGGCGAAATCCATACTTCGGCGGGCAAGGTTAGTTTCCTTAACACGTACGACCACTGCATCGCCGAAAGTGTACATTTTCTTAGTTCGCTGGCCAATAATGCGGTAATTATCTTTGTCGAATTCGTAAAAATCGTCGCTTAGATCCTGCATTCTTACTAAGCCCTCACAACTATTCTCGGTAATTTCCACAAAAACGCCGAACTCGGTAACGCCTGAAATCACACCCTCAAATGCCTGATCAGGAGCCATGCGGCTCATAAATTCTACCTGCTTGTATTTAATGCTGGCTCGCTCAGCTTCGGTAGCCATCCGTTCGCGCTCCGACGCATGTTTGCATTTATCCTCAAACTCATCGCGGTTAGCGGGTTTGCCCTTATCCAAATAATGCTGCAACAGTCGATGCGCCATCATGTCGGGATAGCGACGAATGGGAGATGTAAAGTGCGAATATCGCTTGAAGGCCAGACCAAAATGTCCCAGATCTTCGGTGCTGTACCGAGCTTTCGACATCGTTCGCACCGCTAATTGTTGCAACATTCCGGCTTCCGGTTTCCCCTCGATGCTGGCCATAAAACGGTTCATCGAATTTGACAAATGCTCATCATCCACATTGAGTTTGTAACCCAACCGGCGGGCAAAATCCGAAAAACTACGAAGTCTATCTTCATCAGGGCTTTCGTGTACCCGATAAACCATTGTATTTTCTTCACCACTCTTATTTCGTTTCGACAACAGATGCACATGCTCGGCCACGCGCTTATTAGCCAGCAACATAAACTCTTCAATAAGCTTGTTGGTGTCCTGACGAATCTTCGGGTACACAGCCAGTGGTACGCCGTTTTCGTCCAGACGGAACCGTACTTCAACGGTTTCGAAGTTGATGGCTCCACTTTTGAAACGCTCGTCGCGTAGTTTGTAGGCGAGTTCGTTTAATAACCGGAGTTCTTCGAGGTAATCCCCACCGTTGCTATTCAAAATGTCCTGTGCTTCTTCGTAGGCGAAACGCCGGTTTGAGTGAATCGCCGTTCGGCCGAACCATTCCTTCACGATTCGGGCATCGGGCGTCAATTCAAAGACCGCCGAGAAAGTCAGTTTATCTTCGTTGGGACGTAACGAACACAGGCCATTTGACAGTTTTTCGGGCAACATAGGCACTACGCGGTCAACTAAGTAAACCGACGTAGCTCGCTTATAAGCTTCTTCTTCCAGTTTCGAGCCGGGTAATACGTAGTGGGTTACGTCGGCAATATGAACACCAATTTCGTAGTTGCCATTATCGAGCATCTGCACCGATAACGCATCATCGAAATCTTTCGCATCGACCGGATCAATGGTGAACGTTGTTGTTTCACGCATATCGCGCCGGTTTGCTAAATCCTTCTCCGTAATCTGGGTAGGGATGGCTTCTGCCTCCTGCTCAACATCGGACGGGAAGTGAATGGGCAACCCGAACTCTGCCAGAATAGCGTGCATCTCGGTATTGTTTTGCCCAGCCACACCAAGCACTGTAATGACCTCTCCCTCAAAGCGTTGCTTGCTGCTATGCGGGTCGGGGTATTTGGTTAGGCGAACGATAACTTTCTCGCCATCGCTGGCCCCGCCAAGCTTTTCATTCGGAATGAAAATGTCATCGTAAATCTTTTTGCTGTCGGGAACAACGAACCCATACGTCGGCCATACTTCAATACGTCCCACCAGTTCAGAGCGGCCCCGCTCAACAACATTAGCAACTTTTCCCTCAACCCGACGCCCTTTATTCCGGGAGTCTGTAAAGCGGATAATTCGCACACGGTCCCCATCAACGGCACCGGAAAGATCATCGGTCGACACCCAGATATCGTCGCCCTTGTCCCGACGCGCTCCGTTTTTGGTGTCGGGAATTACGAAAGCGAAGCGTGAATTCACGTGATCCACAATGCCCTCAATAATGTTGGCATCAGCATCGGCGCGATAGCTCCCATCCGCCAAGCGAACAAGGGTGCCTTCGTCGGTAAGTTCGCCAATCAGGCCGTGCATAATCAGTTTCATACGCCGGTCGCTGGTATCGAAGTGATCGAGAACCTGATCCTGCGTAAATGACTGCTGGTCATTGATCTGGAAAAATGCCATCAAGTCATTTTTCAATTCATCCAGGTACGAATCAGCCTGTACGATTGGCCGGGGTTTTCCCGATTTTTCGACTCCTTTTTCCCGGGGTCGGGCTGTATTGGGCTGGCCTGTGCTGGATTTACCCGGTGTGGCCTTACTGTATTTATTTTGTTTTGGTTTTTCGTTTCTCATGATAATTGCCTGCCATTTCAGATCAGGCTAAAATAGGTAAATAAGGAGTAGACTGATACGTTGCAGAAACACACGGTTTCCAGACTTCTGCTCGTCAGTTACTCACAACAATAGGCTCGCTGGCTACGAGCAGATGGATAAATGCCATCAGAATAAACAGGATTGAGGCACAGTAAATCGAGCCGGTCATTCGTGCAGGATTCCTTCCAGACCCAGCGCGGACACCGTTACGAGATTGGCCTCGACGATACTGTCTGGGACGAAGATAAACTTCTTATCGAAAATCTGTTCGTCAATAAAGTAGCTTACCCAATATTCATTATTCAGATGAAAGACATCGGGCAGAATCGACTCCACAACTTCGTGTTTGCCCGGCAGTACTTCGACAAAGAAATGGCGCAGCGTTGAGGTCTTCTGCTCTTCGGTATCCTTTCGCCCATACCCTTTGGAGGTAACAAACACAGTCTTGATGGGCACATCGTTTTGATTGATCAGGAAAACCTGCCAATCATATTCGCCAAGCAGATTCTCTTTCCGGGCAATAACAATCTGCACGCCTTCAACAGGCAAAAAATTAATATCTTTTTTCATTTTAACTCTTCATTAAACGCAGAGAATATGGAGCCAGATGTAAAGAATACGAAGAATTGGCAGCATTCTTAAGGGTTAACTCAGCGTTCTTTGCGTCTCAAAATTCTTAACTAAATCCATCTCAAACAAATCGGCCATGTGCCGTTCAACATATTCTGTGACCTGGTTTAACGGCACCGGATAGCCCAACTCAACGGCCAGCGACGTAACGGCTTTATCTGTAATACCACAGGGGACAATATGGTTAAAATAACTCAAATCCGTGTTAACGTTCAGGGCAAAACCATGCATCGTTACCCAACGGCTTGCTTTTACGCCCATCGCACAAATTTTTCTCGGTGAAGCGCCACCGTCATAATCGAGCCAAACGCCGGTCAATCCATCCATACGACCAGCTCTCAACCCATAATCGGCAAGGGTAAGAATGATGCTTTCCTCCAATAACCGCATGTAGCGGTGAATATCCGTAAAGAAATTATCTAAATCCAGAATTGGATAGCCAACCAACTGTCCGGGACCGTGAAAGGTAATGTCGCCCCCACGTCGGATTTTAAAGAACGTCGCACCAAATTCGCTCATCAGCCGCGCTTCGTCGATTAACAGATTCTCGACATGGCCACTCGTGCCGAGCGTATAAACAGGCGGATGCTCGCAGAACAGCAGATAATTCGGGGTAGGCTGCTGCTCATCGGCAGGTCGGGTTCGGTTCAGCAGCTTCTGGCTAACGGTGGTGGCAAACAAGCGCTCCTGTTCGTCCCAGGCTGCCTGATACGCAACCAGGCCCAGTTTTTGAACGTCAACCTGTTTATTGATAATCGTATTCATCGGTTTACGGAAGAAACCCTCCGTTACTTTATCAACAGCCGTACGTATATGTTTCGTTCGATTCATTAACGCTAACCCATTTTAGCTATGGCCCAGCACAACGAAACCGGTAAACAGGGTGAAGACGAAGCCGCCCGCTATCTGCAAGAGAAAGGGTACGAAATTATGACCCGAAATTACCGTTATCAACACGCGGAAGTTGATGTTGTTGCCAAAAAGGGGAAACTGCTGGTGTTTGCTGAGGTCAAAACCCGCACCAATCTGAGCTACGGTAATCCAGAAGAGTTTGTCTCTTACACAAAAGCCAAATTGGTTATGAAAGCCGCCGAACAGTACATTTTTGCTACGGACTGGCCGCACGATGTTCGGTTTGACATCGTTGCTGTTACCCTAGCAGACAATGAGTTACGGATAAAGCATATTGAAGATGCATTCTCGTAAATTTCATACAAACACCATGAAAAACACGCTTTTTTATGTTTGTGTTAAACAAATTATTCTGATGTGAAATACGTTATGTATATGCATCAATATTGAACATCAACAAATACATATGAAAAAATTTGGCGTTTGGCGTCCGGCTCTGTTTATGATAGTCTCCGGCGCGCTTTTGCTTACTTCCTGCAAAAAAACGACGGATGTAGAACCTATTGCACCGTCAACAGTCGCTTCCGGCCCGGCAACAGATAAGGAAGTTAACGACTGGATTCTGGAGAATATGCAGACGTATTATTACTGGAACGACAAGATTCCGGCTAATCCCGATAAAGCGCAAAAGCCTGGGGAGTTTTTCAACTCGCTCCTTAATAAGCACAATGTAACGACTAACCCCGACGGGGACCGTTTTTCGTGGATTCAGGAAAGTGCGGATGAGTTAACCGCTTCGCTGAATGGCGAAACCAAAACGGATGGTCTGGAAGTCAGATATTACCTGCGTAGTGCTGGCAGCAACGACGTAATTGGTAAGGTGCTCTATGTTCAGAAAAACTCACCTGCTGCTCAGGCCGGCCTGATGCGGGGCGACATATTTTATCAAATCAATGGTCAGACGCTGAACATTCCCAACTATCAGGATTTGGTCAACGGTAGCGATACGAAAACCTACACGCTGGCGAGAATCGATGCAACCAACGCCATCGTTAATACTACAACGACCAAACAAACGACGGCGGTTGTGTATCAGGCCAATCCGGTCTTCCTTGATTCTGTTTACACAATTAAGGGCAGGACTATTGGCTATTTTGTTTATAATCAATTTGTTACCGGACCAACCGGTTCAGAAGACCATACCTACGATAACCTGGTCGATCAGGTATTTGCCCGATTCAAAGCAAAAGGGGTGACCGATCTGGTACTCGATTTCCGGTATAATCCAGGTGGCTACGTAACGTCGGCTCAGAACTTAGCCAGTTCAATAGCCAAAGGTGTCGACCCAAGCAAAATATTCTATAAGAAGGAGTATAGTAAAACGCTGACTCCAGAATTACAGCGGTCGTATGGTGCCAACTGGTTCAACGGTTATTTTCTCCAAAAATCCAGTAACATTGGCGACAACCTCCGCAGCCTGGTTGTCCTGACAACAGGCGGCACGGCCTCAGCCAGTGAACTGGTTATCAACGGGTTAAAGCCATTTATGGACGTATCTACCGTTGGCACAACGACATACGGTAAAAACGTTGGTTCGATTACGCTCTCAGATGACACCAAACGCATTAAGTGGGGTATGCAACCCATTGTTACCAAGTCATTTAACGCGCTCGGTCAGTCAGATTATTCAACGGGTTTCAAGCCGACAGTTGAAGTGAAAGAATACTCTAACGAAGTCTGGAAACAACTTGGTGATGTAAGCGAACCCTTATTCAGCACCGCCATTGCCCGCATTACCGGGTCGGGTCGGATTGCCGCCCGGCCAAGCAGTCCCACCTATGAGGTTGGTTCATCAATTGAGCGCAAAGCGGGTGGGAGCAATATGTTTTTTAGCGACAAACTGCCGAACATCCGGCATTAAGATTGTATTATTTTAGCCTAAAAGCAGCTCCAAAGGCTGCTTTTGGCGTTTTATCCTGTAACTTTAGCATCAGCAAGCCCCCCAAACACTATGTACGAAAAGAATGTAGGTACCAAGCAGAAAGCACTACGTATTAATCTTGATCGTCGTATTTATGGTTCTTTTGCTGAGATCGGTGCCGGTCAGGAAACAGCCGCTATGTTTTTTAAAGCCGGTGGCTCGTCGGGAACAATTGCTAAAACAATGTCGGCGTATGACATGACATTCAGCGATTCGATTTATGGCGTTGAAGAAAGTGGCCGGTACGTAGTGGAGTCGCGGTTGGTGAAAATGCTGAGCAAAGAATACAGTCTGCTGGAGAAACGTTTGTCCGAAAAAAGGGGTCCCGACACGACGTTTTTCGCCTTTGCCAATACCGTTGTTGCGCTTAACTATCAAAAAACAAACGAAGCTCACGGGTGGATCGGGTGCCGGTTTCAGCTAAATCCACAAGCAGGTTTTAATGATGTCATTATTCACGTTAGAATGATTGACAACGAGAATAT
Organism: Spirosoma sp.; assembly: GCA_031425355.1. Lineage (GTDB taxonomy): Bacteria > Bacteroidota > Bacteroidia > Cytophagales > Spirosomataceae > Spirosoma. Next base: position 8,726 of record JANPJE010000100.1, read on the forward strand.
TTTGCAGCAACAAGCCCTCGGCATCATTGGCGTAAACCTTATTTACGGTTGTTATTACTACGCCAAATCCCCCGAAACCCTTGTGTTGTCGCTCATGGATGATCTGGCTCCCGAACGTATCCAGATTGATATGATCCGGTTCATTGGCCCAGACTTCGAGAACGTCGATAACCGCCTGATGAGTTTGCATCTGGTGAAAAACGGGTTTACCGACGCAGCGCTTTTTGGCGCAGACGGACAGGTTCTCCAACCTTCGGAAGCACTCTACAAAAAACACATATTAGTTATGCGTGGTCGGCTTAGGCCCGTTACGAATGTCCAGATGGATATGATCGAGAACGGACTGAAGCAATTCAAAGACGAAGCTGATGTGGATGAAAACCGGGTGGTTTCGATGGCGGAGCTAACGCTTCACAACCTGAAAGCCAATGAGCAGGGTATCGACGAGAAAGATTTTCTGGACCGGGTGGATATTCTGTGCTCAATGGGACAAACGGTGATGATTTCCAACTATCTGGAATATTATAAACTCGTGGCTTACCTGGCACGGTTAACGCGGCTTAAGATTGGTCTGATCGTTGGTATCCCCAACTTAGAATACATATTTGAGGAAGGCCACTACGAATTTTTGCCGGGTGGTATTCTGGAATCATTTGCTACACTGTTCAGCCGAAAAGTCAAGTTGTTTGTGTATCCGACACTGAAAGAGGGCGCCATTTATACGTGTAATGAGTTTAAACTCCCGCCCACTATAGAACCCTTGTTTCAGTTTCTGGTTCGTAATGATAAAATTGAGGATATCACTGATTTTAATGAGCAGAATCTGCATATTTCAACCGATCATGTATTGGAAATGATTCAGTTAGGCGAAGATGGCTGGGAAAAAATGGTTCCCGCCCGAGTAGCAGAACAAATCAAAGCCAACTGTTTATTTGGCTATCCCTGCGAAGTTGAGTATGTACCCATCGGTCAGCAGGTACGCCAGCAACAAGTGGATGAACAGGCACCGGCTAAACTGCCCGCACCTGTTGTCTGATACAACGTAATGAGGCTGATTTAGTACGAATTCAGCTTATAGCTGATCCCTCGCTACTCGCCATTACATAACTTTTTGTGCCGATTCTCTAAATTACCCGTTATCTGTTCGATAGACGGGGTATATCGCATTTTTATACACGCGATAGTCATGAAATCACATATAACACTGACTGTATGGACAGGAGTTGCCTACGGGGCTATTAAACGCGTGGCTGTCCCCTATGAGTTTGGGCTAAACATGGTAGATGCCTTTAAACACTATGTTGATGAACATGGATTTACATTGGCTTTGCTGGGCGAAAATGGAACGGCTGGATTATATTGGAACAGAGAAGGCCAATTAGTGCGACTTGCAATTGAAGAAGTAACTGCTTGAAGGACAAGGTTTTTTGTTTACAGAACTACCGTCTCTGAACGGAAGATAATATTGTACGATAATCCGACTCTTTTTTCGTTAATCTGATATACCCTAAGCCCTTTACGGTACACTATGGCCCATAAAGTGATACTCAAAAGAGAAAATTATTCTTGGATAGAACCATAAATGATATGGTATTAACCTTCGCGCAGTATAGTATCCTTAAAGCTACGTATAACTGTGCTACCTACACTCAGGTAGAGCAGCAGACGAACTTTGACCGCTTGATGATCAGTTATTATATTATGGGATTGCTTAGCGTTGGTCTTATCAAAGCCATTGACAAAGAAAACAAAAGCACTACATGTTATGAGTTGACGGAACTTGGCACCGCCTGTATTGACGATTATGAACGTGCCAATCCATCCTTAATTATTAGACGGCGAATAGTATAACTGTCTGTAAGTCAGCTATAAATTAATCTATGCAATTCGATCTATATAGGCAAGGGCGAGGTTTATCATTAAATCTTCGTCAATTTTAGTAATTGTATAATCCTTATCCTGGTAAAAAATCATCTTAGCCTGATCTCTATCATAAATACCTAAAGCTGATGAGTCAAGATCTTCGTCAGCCTGTCCAAGGCAGTTCATGGCCTCTGTAAGCGTAGCAAATCCTTTCGCTACAGGGATTGAAAACAGTGTAAATACAGCGATGTACCGCATACAATCCGGCTATTCATCACTATCTACGCAGTTGCTTCATCGTTGGATTTAGTCAACTGTTGTAAATAACCATTCTAATTTTCGTGCCATGTAGTTTACAAAACGGTTAAAGAAGACTGTATTTCATATAATACTGGTCATCTGGTTATTTGTCATAAATGGGGCTTTGTCGCACAAAACACTTATTATAAAATTATTTTTGTTAATGTATTTGTAATTTTGTTAACTTTTTATTTGCTTTATAACGAAAAATTAAAAAGAATGAAATTATTTAAACCCGCTGGCCATGCTGTGCGGGTTTTTTGTTTTCAATGATTTATAGCTGACCTCCTAATCAATTCAATCCAATGTGTTACTATTGGTTTAAGTTATTCTATATAACGATAATGCCTGTAATAAATATCGAAAAATGAACTGATTTTCAAAAGCCTGGTCCGCAACATGCGGGACCAGGCCATTATGGGTTAGGTTGGTAACATTCATTTAGACTAAAATGAAAGGAAAACGGTCACTAAAAATCCATCCGTTTTAATTTGACGTATATACCTATACATAGTAAGAAAAAATTGCAGAACAGCCGGCAATCGTTTGTAGTAAAGTGACTGCCAGTCTATTACTTATCAATATCTATTACATCCCCCTTTTGCCATCTAAAATGGCCTGAACGAGTACCACCGTACGTTGAACGCTGATTAGTGACGTTTTAAAACCTACCTGTTTTCATAAACACATCTATCACACCAACCTGTCAGTATGGTACTTCATTTGGATCATCAGCCAATGATCGAGCTTGAATTGCTCAATTGGCCTCCCCTCCGCGTATACACAACAGAAAATGGTACCCAATGGCTTCCAATAGCGGATTTAGTGTATCTGGAAGGTGAGTTGAATTATACGTGGCTAAACTGGGCGTGCGGTCGCCGGGTGCTAATTCCTGCTACACTGAAACGATTTGAATCGATGTTGCCGACCACGTGGTTTGTTCGTGTACACCGTCATCATTTGGTGAACCGCCGATTTATTGAGCGTCTGGTCAATGATAATAATGGTCCCTGCGTTCATCTGACTACTGGCCTGAAATGTCCCGTTGCGCGTCGTCGCTGGCCGGTGGTTTTAGAAAAAATAAGTTACCAGCAGAGCCGCATTTGATTCTGACAAAATTAATATCACTACTCATCGCAGAGGAAACTTACACGACTTGCTGCAAGCCTGCAAACGAAATGGCCATGTGCGAGGCCTCATAGATACAGGCGCCATTACGGATTAGTAACACCTGTGGCGACTCATGTTCAACACCAAATTCGTGTTCGATCTTGTTAGAGATGGGCCTATTGGCCAATAAATCAAGGTAATACGGTTTCACACCGAGTTGATCGTTCCAGTTACGCTCCATCCGACTCAATGCCATTGCACTGATCGAACAACTCGTACTGTGCTTGAAAATCATTACCGGGTGCTTCGCTGACTCAGCTTTAATTGTATCCAGTTGAGCGTCACTTGTTAATTTGTTCCAATTCATTGTATCGACATACATTCTGTTGACGTAAAAGGTATTCCGGTCTCGAAAAGTTCGCTAATTTTCAGGGTCATAACGCAGTTTTCTGGCCATCTCCGGGGTGATGGATTCAGCATAAGCTCCGTACGAATCGACTAACACGCCTTTGTTACCATTTCTTGCCTCGATTGCGTATAAAACCGTTGAGTCGGCGGGGTCCGTCATCCCTTCAAAACGATAAACATTGACTATATCAAAGTCGGCGGGCCGCAGTTCAATATTATCAGGCTGGCAATGTAAATAATCCGGTTTCAAGTTATAATCTTGTGTAAATCCCTGACTGCGCAGGACATCAAGAGCTTCGGTGAGTGTATCGAATGATTGCATAGGACGTCTTGGTTTACCAATGAGTTCGTAGCTTTGTCTGTATAACAAACCTTATCTACGCTTGTTTTCGGGATTCTACAACATCGGCATTACGGCTTACCAAACAGTACTCCAGTTGGTGGCTCCGGTCAATGCCAAAGCCCGCCAGTGGGTTGAGGGCCGATATAATTGGATCAACAGGTTAACCCACCAGCTTGAAAACAATCAATCCCCAATTGCCTGGTTTCATGCGGCCTCATTGGGCGAGTTTGAACAGGGCCGCCCGGTAATTGAAGCCTATCGGGAACAATACCCAAATCATAAAATACTACTCACGTTCTTTTCGCCCTCAGGCTACGAAGTACAAAAACACTACGTTGAGGCCGATTACGTCCTGTATCTACCCGCTGATACCCCTTCTAATGCCCACCAATTCGTTTCGTTGGTAAAACCCCGGATTGCCTTTTTTATTAAGTACGAATTCTGGTACAATTATCTCCACGAGTTGAAAGCCGCTCATGTACCTGTTATTTGCTTTTCGGCCATATTCCGCCCGAATCAGCTCTTTTTTAAATCATACGGCTATTTCTACCGAAGTTTATTGAGCTACTTCGACCATATTCTGGTTCAAAATCAGGCATCGGTTCAGTTGTTGGAAAGCATTGGTATCCACAACGTAACGCTGGCTGGTGATACGCGTTTTGATCGGGTATGGCAGATCGCGGCTACAACGCAGGAAATTCCGGTGGCCCGCTTATTTAAGGATAACCAACCTTTACTGGTTATTGGAAGCGCGTGGCCGGAGGACATGAATGTTTTGATCCCGTTCATAAATACGTTTCCCAGACAATTAAAAGTCATAATCGCTCCGCACGAAATTCATGATGGGCAGATTAGTCAATGGCAGAGTCAACTGATACGGCCTTCAGTACGTTTTTCGCAGACACAGGAAGCGGATGCCGCTAAGGTTAATATTCTTGTCATTGATAACGTTGGTATGTTATCCTCGCTCTACCAATACGGTGAGTTTGCGTACATTGGGGGGGCATTCAGGCAGGGATTGCACAATATCCTGGAAGCCGCTACCTTCGGAATGCCCTTGTTTTTCGGTCCTGATTATAGCAAATTTCAGGAAGCGGTTGATTTGGTGAACGAAGGGGCCGCTTTTCCAATTCGGAACATGGATGAGTTAACAGCCGCTTTCACGAAGCAATACGCAGATGCTGAAAATGCGGCTCATATTAGTCGTCGTTACGTCCAACGGAACATTGGCGCAATGGGCAAGGTTATGGAAATAGTCAACAAAATAATGGGTGAAAGAGCGAAAAAGTGAATATGTCGCGCCCACCTTTCACTCCTTCACTTTTTCACTCGTTAACAATTGCAAAAAGGCTTAATCTTACGGTCCACTGGCTCCTGGTACGAAATTCGTAACCCAGACGGACATATTTTTCAGGGTCGACTGAAAGGCAAGTTCAAATTAAAGGGCTTGAAAGTGACTAATCCGATTGCCGTTGGCGATCAGGTGATCTTTGATGTCGAGGATGAGGCCGAGAATACAGCGATCATCACGGACATCTCGATCCGTAAAAACTATATTATTCGACAGTCGGTCCACAAAACGGCACACGGGCACATTCTGGCAGCCAACCTCGATCAGGCAGTGCTATTGGCAACACTCGCTATGCCGCGTACTTCTCTGGGTTTTATCGACCGATTTCTGGTTTCGTCCGAATCATTCCGCATTCCCACTACGATCATTTTTAATAAAGCTGATATTCTGAACGATGAAGGACTGGCGTATCAGCAGGAAGTTATCGAACTATACCAACGTATTGGCTATAACTGCCTGATTACATCGGCCACAGAAGGCGAAGGCGTAGAGAAATTCCGGGAATTGCTCGATCAAAAAGTAACACTTCTCGCCGGGCATTCGGGCGTGGGTAAGTCCTCGCTCGTAAACGCCATCGCTCCCGATCTGAACCTGCGTACCAACGAAGTCTCGACATTTGCCAACAAAGGCGTTCATACAACGACCTTTGCCGAAATGTTTGAATTAGCTCCCGATACGTTCATTATCGACACGCCGGGCATTAAGGAACTGGGCCTGATGGATACGTCAAAAACCGAAATCGGTCACTACTTTCCCGAAATGCGCGACCGCCTGAATCAGTGCCGGTTCAATAATTGCCTGCACTTCAACGAACCCGGCTGTGCCATAAAAGACGCCGTTGGTGAGGGAGCCATCGCCGAAAGCCGCTACATGAGCTATCTGAGCATGATGGAGGGCGGAGATAATCGGCGGTAAAAGGAGGACAGGGAGAAAAGAAGGAAAAGATTGCTGACGCCAAAGTTTATTCCTCCCCTTCTCCCTTTACACCCCTTCCTCCTTTTTTAATTCGTCATAGCCGCCAGCAAATCGGCTTGGGTAATAATGTGTACCTGATCTTTTTCGTCCCGAACGAGCAACGCCTTGTTATCCCGGTCAATCAGCGACGAAAGCGCGTCAATCGTGTTATCCAAACCGACGAATTTGAAGGGTTTATCCATCAATTCCCTCACCGCATGGTCTTTCACAGCCGGGTCTTCGATGAGCCGATTCAGGATTGTCGAGTCGGTCAGGCTACCAACGATGTGACCGTTTTCATCCGTAACCGGAATCTGCGAGATACCGTACCGATTCAGCACATGAATTGCCTGACTGACCGACACAGCCGCGCCAATGGTCGTCAACGGCGATTGTGATACTTCACCCCGACCATTCTTATGATGGATAATATCGCGGGCGGTTTTGAACGCACGGTCTTCCAGAAACCCGTGATCTTTCATCCATGTATCGTTGTAAATTTTAGCGAGATAACGCGTGCCGTGATCGGGTAGCAGAATCACCAGTACGTCGTCGTCGGTGAGGTTTTCTTTTGCCCATTCCAGCGCGCCATGCACCGCCGTTCCGCACGACCAGCCAACAAATAACCCTTCCTCACGTGACAGCCGACGAGCCATGATAGCCGCGTCTTTGTCGGTCACTTTGATGAAGTGGTCGATCATACTAAAATCAACATTTTGTGGCAAAATGTCTTCGCCAATGCCTTCGGTCAGATATGGATAAATTTCGCCTTCGTCGAAAATCCCCGTTTCCTTGTATTTTTTGAATACCGAGCCATACGTATCCAGCCCTACCGAAACGATGTTGGGGTTTTGCTCTTTTAGGAATTTGCTGGTGCCGCAAATCGTACCGCCCGTGCCTACGCCAGCCGCAAAATGCGTGATTTTGCCGTCGGTGTCGCGCCAGAGTTCGGGGCCGGTGGTTTCGTAGTGTGCGGCTGTGTTGGCGAGGTTATCGTACTGATTGGGGTAGAGCGAGTTCGGAATGTCGCGGTTGAGTTTTTTGGCGACGGAATAATACGAACGCGGGTCATCGGGTGCTACGTTGGTCGGGCAAACAACGACCTCAGCACCAACCGCCCGCAGGATATCAATCTTCTCCTGCGACTGCTTATCGGCCATCGTAAAAATGCATTTGTAGCCTTTGCCAATGGCCGCCAGTGCCAAACCCATGCCGGTGTTTCCGCTCGTGCCTTCGATGATCGTGCCACCGGGTTTGAGCAAACCCCGCGCTTCGGCATCATCAATCATCCGAACAGCTATACGGTCCTTCACTGAGTTGCCAGGATTGAAATACTCGACCTTCGCCAGAATCGTCCCCCGAATGCCTTTCGTAACCTTATTTAGTTTCACCAACGGCGTGTTGCCAATGGTGTCGATGATGGAGTTATAATAATTCATGATTACGTCGTTTTGTTGTACTGGTTGAGGAAGTTAGTAACCTGGTTATGAAAATGTTTGAAGCTACACGATTGTTTAGCTAACTCATCGAAATCAGCTTTCTCTGCAATGGCTTGTGCAATCGACTGCATTTTCCGCCGATCCTCTTTATCACCGTACAGGAGCCGTTTTAATTCTTTTTGATGCAGTTTTTCCAAACTGCCGTTTGTAGGCTTTTCATTTATCTTTAACTGGTACGCCTGATACGCCAACCAATGCTCGATAGCCTGAACCGGTACATAAATTAGAATTTGCTCTCCGTACTTTTTATGAGCACTACCCAATACTTTAGTTAGTTTAGCGCACTCTTCTGTATGTTTTTCCTGTCCGTCCGTGTGATCTGGACCATCTAAATCAACACCGACGATGCAGAAAGCCTGTTCTTCATCGCGTAATGCTTTCAGACACAGGTCTTCTGCTTCAACTAACACTTTCGATTTACTGGGTTGCTTCTTCAACAAATCCAAACTGCTCCGTTTTACCTGCAATCCCTTTCCGGTGGCAATTCGCTTAAGATAAATTGGGATGAACGAATACTCTGAAAAACCTTCCGCAATGAGCGCGTACACAAGCGGTAATTTCATAAAATTTCTTCGGGAATACCGCCTAACAAACCATACATCCAGCTTTCGCCTAAATTGCCGGTAAAGTCAATTTCTTTGGTTCCCGTCTCGCGGCTGCGTTGGTGCGACGGCTCAATAATATCTGTCTGTAAGTTTTTTACGTGGGTAGCCCCGTCTTCATCTTTCGAGAACACAAATACGGCTTCAGGCATAGCCGTAAACTCATTCAGTACATTTTCGTTATGCGTCGTCAGGATAATCTGTATGTCCTTTTCCTCCGCCAACCGAAAAATAAAGTCCATCACTTCCCTAATACGGCGCGGGTGAATGCCTTTTTCAGGCTCTTCAAGAAGTAGAAGTTTAGGCGGATTGGGTTGGTTGATGATGCAGAGAAGGGCAAGAAAATATAAAACACCTTCAGATACTTCTTCAGCCCAATAGCCATTATCATCTTTATCAAAAAAGCGTAAGCCGAGTAAACTTTCGTTTCCAACTTTTACTGGTGGTAAAGTAAAATACGCAATTTCAGGAATACATTTAGTCAGATCGTCCTGAATTTTCCTGGCATTTCGTTTGAAGTTAGAATCCACATAATAATAAAACGAAATGAGGTTAGAACAATCAGCAAACAAGTCTATTTGCTCTGCTGCAAACTTGACCTGTTGAATTAACTTAGACGGATCAGGTCTAAAAATTTTTGTGTTTTTAAAATCAAAGAATTCGCTTCTGTGACCTCCTAATATGCCTATTTCTAGAGAATGCCCATTTTCGTCAGAAAACCAGTCATCTTTTATTGTTTCTATAAAAGGCAAATCGCCATTGTTCTTTATCTCGTATTTCTGAATATAATGATATACTTTATTCTTTCCGGCCTCATAGCTCATAGCCATATACCCATTGGGATCAGGCAGAAACTCAAATTCATAACTAACAATAACTCGCTGGTGCTTAAAGCTGACAGCCTCTAACTCACTAATGCTCTGAGACCTTAATCCGCCAATTGAAAATGACTCCAACGCCTTCAAAAAATTTGTCTTGCCAGAGTTGTTCGGGCCGATGAGTAAGTTGACTTTCTGAAGGTCGAGCGTTACGTCTTTCAGGCTTTTGAAATTCTGGATAGAAACGCGCTTGAGCATGGTTGGTGATGATTTATGGAAGGCGGTCCGACGATTCGGCAAGTTAAATGATTTACTGACCCATTTGTACCGCGCGCATAAGCACTACGTTGTCGGGGTCGATCGTCACCGATGCGGGTTTGGTTGCCAGCGGGACGGTGAAGGTTTGGTTTTGCTGGGTCATGGTCAGGCGGGCGGTGCGGGAGAGTTCGCGGCCATTCGTACCCCGGATGCTGAACGTAAGCGGAATGCTGAAAAACGCGCCCGAA
>JANPJE010000101.1:0-4518 GCA_031425355.1 Spirosoma sp.
GCCAGCGATGCGAGCGAGTTTGCGGTGCAGATCCTGCGCGACCAGTTAGGGCAGCGCGTCTATCCAGTGCATCGGCTGGACCGAAAAACGGGCGGGGTACTGCTGTTCGCCCTTACCGAAACCATGAACTCGGCCATGCAGGTTCAGTTTATGGAAGGCGGTGTTCAGAAAACCTACGTTGCCATTGTGCGTGGCTACACCCCTGATGAACAAACCATTGACTATCCACTTCGGCGCGACGACCGTATCGACGGACCGGGGGTTGAACAGGATGCTGTTACGCATGTAAGAACGCTTCGACGTACCGAAATTCCGTTGCCGTTCGGCAAACATGTAACGTCCCGGTATTCGCTTGTCGAGTTAACGCCCACCACCGGACGAATGCATCAGTTGCGTAAACACATGGCCCATATTCTGCACCCCATCATCGGCGACCGACCGCACGGCTGCAACAAGCAAAACAAGTTATTCAAGGAACATTTCGAGATGAACACCATGCTGCTCCACGCGCAACAGATCAAGTTTACGAACCCCGTTACGTCCGAAGAAATCACGATAACGGCCCCTTTCCAAACCGAATTTGGGCGAATGCTAAAGCAGTTGTTTGGGTCTGTTGAATAAGCCAACGACCATTCCCTCAAAATAACTTGCTCTTCGTAAACACGTTACGTACTTTAACCGGCTTAAACAGATAAGCCTGTGATCTCCTTTGCTTAGGCCCCAAACGGCCGGGTCGCCCCTGATGTGCGGCTTTATTACTTTTCTCCATTAACAGCCTACGCAGACTTAGTTATCTGCGAATGGGTTTTCCGTGCGGTGTCTATCCGTGTGGACAGAATCAATCTATCCTTATTTAGCAATGCAACAGCAGACCGGGACAAATCGGGTTCCGATTGATGTCGTTGCCTGTATCAATCATTCAAAAATTTCTTTCAGACAATGAACACGACAATTGATAATAAATGGTACGAGACTTTCTTTTCTGGCCTCAACTGCGAACTATGGGAACGGGCTGTTACGCCGGAATGGACCACCAGCGAAGCCGATTTCCTGATTAGTACGCTAAATGTTCAGCCCGGAGCTACCCTTCTGGATATTCCCTGTGGACATGGACGGCACACGGTCGAGTTAGCTAAACGAGGGTTCTCCTTAACCGGCATTGATATCTCTGCTGAATTTCTCCAGACGTTGCAGAAACAAATAGACGCCGAACAGTTGCCAATTCAGGTGATTCATGGAAACATCCTGACAACTGAAATTGAGCACTCCTTCGACGGAGCGTATTGCATGGGTAACAGTTTTGGCTACGTCGATTATGAGGGCATGAATGTGTTTGTCGGAAAAGTGGCAAAAGTTCTAAAACCGGGTGCCCGCTTTGTGATCAATTCGGGCTTAGTGGCCGAGAGTATTCTGGTCAATTTTCCGAAGACGGGTCACTACGTACTCGGCGATTTGACGATGGACATCAGCAATTCGCATTCTATCGACGAGAGTTGTATGGCAACCGAACTTACGTATACAAAAGCAGGCCGGGTGGAGGTGCATCACTTTAAACATTACGTCTATACACTTTCCGAAATAAAACGACTGCTGGCGAAACACGGATTGCGAACCATTGCCGTTTATAACTCGACGGAAAAAGACGCGTATCAATTAGGTGACCAGCAGATGTACCTCGTAGCGGAAAAATCATGATGCGTTGTTGGGTAAATTTCTGTCGATCTATTCTTATCTACTTAAACACTTATTGGTTTTCTCATGAATCAGTCAGATAACTCAACAAGCGACGAGTCCACCGCACCGGCGGACCGGACCGGCGCAACGTCCCGGCGGCAATTTCTACAGACCGGCGCGTTGGCAGCGACCAGTTTCTTCATTGTACCCCGCCATGTGCTGGGCGGACCGGGCTTTATTGCGCCGAGCGATAAACTCAATATTGCCGGTGTCGGCGTTGGCGGAAAAGGGTATGGCGATACCAACAACGCGTTCAACAACGGTGCTAACAACATGGTTGCCTTGTGCGATGTTGACTGGGGAAACGCCCGCGTGAAAGACAATTTCGGCAAACATCCCAACGCCAAACGTTACAAGGATTTCCGGGAGATGCTCGACAAGGAAGGCAAGAACATCGACGCTGTAACGGTATCGACCGCTGACCATACGCACGCCGTTATAGCGATGGCGGCCATGCAGCGCGGTAAGCACGTGTATGTCCAGAAACCACTGACGCATAACATTTACGAAGCCCGGATGCTTACCGAAGCCGCCCGTAAATATAAAGTCGTGACCCAGATGGGCAACCAGGGATCGTCTAATCCGCAGCAAAAACAAATGGTCGAATGGTTCGACAAAGGGCTGATTGGTACGGTACATACCATCCATCTCTGGACCAACCGCCCCGTTTGGCCGCAGGGCATTCCGGTGCCGCAGGCCGCTGCCGACGTTCCTGCCGATCTGGATTGGGATGTTTGGCTCGGCCCCGCGCAGAAAGTTGGTTACTCGCCTGCTTACCACCCCTTTAAGTGGCGCGGCTGGTGGAATTTCGGGGCCGGTGCGCTCGGCGACATTGGCTGTCACATCATGGACGTACCGTTCCGGGTGCTGGGACTTGGCTACCCGACCGAAGTGGAAACGAGCGTTGGTTCGGTGTTCCTGAAGGACTGGACGCCGGAATATATTCCCGAAGGATGCCCCCCGTCGTCGCACGTGGAAATGAAATTTCCGGCGACAGCCAAAAACAAATCGGTGGTTAACATGACCTGGTCCGATGGCGGTATTCGTCCGTTCCGGCCCGAGTTTCTGCCCGAAAACGAACCCATGCCCGAAAACGGTGAAAACGGGGTGTTTATGATTGGCGATAAAGGGCTGATGGCGTGCAGCATGTATGGCAACGACCCGAAAGTTTATACCAAAAGCGGTCAGAAGCTGGAAGCGGCTCCCCGATCTTCGGGCGAAAAATCCTTACCTGAAAATGGACACCAGGTGCTTTGGACCGAAGCCTGCAAAGCGGGATTCAACAGCAAAGAGCATAAAGGTCTTACATCGTCGTTCGACTTTGCCGGACCACTGACGGAGTCCGTTCTGATGGGGAACGTAGCGATTCGGAGTTACATGGTTCGCACACCCAACGGAAAAGGCTTTACGTATCCGGGTCGCAAAAAACTGATGTGGGACGGTAAGAACATGAAAATCACCAACTTCGACGAAGCCAATCAGTTCGTGAAGCGCGAATACCGCGAAGGCTGGTCGCTGCCGGTTTAGAAGATTTATAAAATAACACCGGGTTTCAACCGGGTGCAAGTGATTTGTTCAGTGAACGATGACTTACACCCGGTTGAAACCCGGTGTTATTTTATAACTATCAGCTTTATTTTTTGGGTCTGTCACCGTTGAAGAAGACGAACAACCCATCTTTCCCGGCTACGATGATGTCATTTCGGCCGGTTTTGTGCAAATCGGCAACGGCGAAATAGATGCCCGTTCCTTTGCCAACACCCGCCGGGCCATACGAAATATCGTTCTTGACAAACTGCTTTTTCGCCCCGTTCCACGTAAAGTAATACAAACCGACCGGATCGTTGGCTCCGGGGTCATTGTCGTTATGGGCGCGATATCGTTTGCCGGTCAGGAGTTCCGGGCGACCGTCGCCGGTGAGGTCCACCCATTCGAGGCAGTGATATTGCGAGTTTTTGTCGTCAATCAGGTGTTTCGTCCAGCTACGTTGTCCGGCTGCATTGCGGGTCTGCTCGTACCAGTGCAACCCATAGCTGTGCCCCTGCCCCACAATCAGATCATTAAGCCGGTCGCCGTTCACATCGGCCACGATGATAGGCACACTGGCCGTACCGAGCGAAAATTCTTTATGCAGGGTCCAGTTCGGAGCCGTTCGGTCGGCGGGCGCTTCCAGCCATCCATCGCTCACAATTAAATCACCCCGCCCATCGGCGTTGATATCGCCAAAGCCCAGGCCATGCCCCTGCTTTGGGGCCACCGTAATGGTTTTGAACACACCCGGACTGGATAATTTGACGTATTTGAGCGCATGATTGGGATTATTCGGCACAATATCGAGCGTACCGTCGCCGTCTACATCCCAGGCGCGGGTCGTTTCAACGTTGCCCACGTTGCCAATGTCATGCAGAGGCCAGGTCTTTTTCCCGTCGCCCGGATTTTCAACCCAGCGCAGCGTTTGGTCGAACCAGCCGCCCGTTATAAAATCCATCCGGCCGTCGGCGTTGACATCTAACGGAATTGTTGAAAAATCATCGTAATACTGCTCTTTTCGGGGTTGGTTACCAATCAGATGCCGACGCCGGAAGTGCGGCCCTTCATACCAGAAATCACCGGAAACGAGGTCGAGCGTATCGTTTTTATCGACGTCAAATACCCCCACCGATTCATAGCTTTCGGCAGCCACAAAGTAGCGATTGAAGCGAAGAACGGGTTCGGGGGCGGTTAGTGCCGCCAGTAAACAGACCACGGCGAGGGCGGCACTCATTCGATACGTACGCGATGGTA
>JANPJE010000102.1:0-4810 GCA_031425355.1 Spirosoma sp.
GGAAGTATTCCAAGCAGCCGCAGTATCGGCGCGAACGTACGCTTTAGCTTTTAATTAATAAGTTAGTAAGTGATAAGAGGTAAGCATATGAATATCAATTACTTACTACTTATCAACTTACTACTTAACCCGTAGTTAACCTCACAATAGCCATTTTTATACGATCATGAAAAAAATAATCGTCGCCGGATTATTGGCCCTAACGGCTACCGGCTGTTTCAAAAATAGTGATCTCAATATCGACCCAAACCGCTCGACAACGGTCGATCCGGCCCTCCTGTTTTCGGGAGCCAGCACCCAGTTTTCCCTGCTCCGCGTTGGTGAACTCACCTGGCCCGTTGCGCTGATGAGCCAGATGTGGGCATCGGGGGGACGCTGGGGACTAGCCCAGGCTCAATATGACCAGACACGTATTCGCTCTGTTTGGGGACGTACGTACACCGACGTACTGAAAAACCTCGATGTGGCTATTCAGGTGGCAGAGAGCAGGCAGCCCGTCAACAAAAACGCCATTGCCCAGTGCAAAATCATGAAAGCTTTTGCGTTTGCGCAAACCTCGCTGCTGTGGGGCGACATCCCCTTCACGGATGCAGCGAAGGGCACTGTTGACTTGCCCAAATTCGACAAACAGGCCGACGTACTGAATGGTTGCGTGGCCCTGCTCGACGAAGCCATCGCCCAAATTGACCCCGCCGGAAAAGGCATTATCGCCCCCAACGACCTGTATTACGCAGGCGACATGACGAAGTGGCGTAAATTTGCCAACTCGCTTAAACTACGGATTCTGTTTTCGATGGTCGATGCGGACGCGTCGAAAGGGACCGCTATCGGGCAACTGCTGACAAGCGGCAATATGATTTCGGCCACCACCGATGCCATGCAGTTTCAGTATTATAACCAGCCGGGTCGGCAGAATCCGCGTTTCTCGTTCACGGCCATTTTCCGGGGCGGGGTTCAGTCGGACTGGTACGCTTCCAAGCCGGTGCATGACCTGTTGGTATCGCTCAACGACCCGCGCATTCCGTATTTCTTCCAGACGGGTCCAGGGGCCGGAGCTAATCAGTTTGTGGCTCTCAACAGCGTTGAAACTTATACGCCGAGTTCTGCTTTGGTAAACACCAACCTGCTCAAGCCCGATTTGCCGGAAGTATCGTTTTCTTATTCGGAGCAACTGTTGCTGGAGGCCGAAGCCATTGCACGCGGATTTGCGCCAGGCGGGTTCGATCTGGCTACCCAGCGGATGCGGGCCGGTGTTCGTGCGTCGCTGTTGTCGTTTGGTGTGCCAGCCGCTCAGGCCGATACGTATGCCAATCAACTACCCGCTCTGACGGCTGCTAACCACCGGATTGTGTTACCACAACAACAGTATTTGGATTTATTTATGCGGCCCGTGGAAGGCTGGGTGCAGCACCGTCGGTCGGGGCCAATTGGGCAGGAAATTCCGATGATGAGTGCGCCTTCCGGTGCGCCCGTTACCGGTCTGGTTCGGCGGTTACTTTACCGCAGCGAAGAAGTAAACTCGAACCCAAATACGCCCAGCGGCCTGGCAGTAGATGCACCCCTGTGGTTCGATAAGTAATCGGTAGAGAAATAGTTTGGTGATGTCGGGTTCTCAAACCCGGCACCACCACAAAGGTACATACGTGAAAGAGCGAGCCGGATGGGTCGCTCTTTCACGTTTAATTTAACCCATTACCTTACCCATTTTCATCGCGATGCCCATATCGCCCTTGATTTTGAGCTTACCCGACATCACGGCCATCATCGGATTGAGGTCGCCATTGCCCATTTTCACGAGGTTGTCGATACTTACCTGTAAATCGCAGTCGGCGGGTTTGTCCTCATTGGAAACCGTAGCGGGCGATTGTGTCGCGTCGATATATACTACGCCCTGGTCGGTTACGATTTTGGCGGTAGCGTTAATGTTGTCGGCATGCGTAACTTTGGTCCGGATTTGCTCGGTCAGTTCTTGCAGGGTCATCTGATTTGAATTTCGTTGTTGCTTAATAACTCAGCCACGAAAATAAGGTTTCTTCACTCTCTTTTATGCGTTCTCAATTTTTAACTCTTCTTTGCATCCTCACCTTCCTCAGTTGTGCGTGGGGTTTGGCCGATGCCATCGTGTCGTTTGTTCAAACCGATGCTGTTGCCGAAACGCTTTACGTTCAGCCAAGCAAGGCCGATGCAAAGCAGGAAAAACTACCGAAAGCGTACTTTGAAGATCGCTCGTCCGATGATGTTCCTATGCCCGGCGACCCGGAGCAGATCAAGTCGCTGGCCGTTGCTCAGTTCGCGTATTCGCTGCTGACGCTCATCGGGGCTGTGCTCATGTTCCGGCTGCGTCGGGTTGGTTTCTGGGTGTATGTGGCGGGTGTAGCGGTCGGACTGGTGCTGCCGGTTGCCATGGCCGGGTTTGGGGCGCTCAATACGTCGTTTGGTGTATTTTTCAGTCTGTTATTTGCCGGGCTGTACTGGGTATCGCTGAAGGAGATGCAGTAACTTTTTGGTCAGGGATGGTCAAAGATGGTCAGGAAGAGCCGGGTACCAACAACACTTGACGATACCCGACCACACTTGACAACTACCTGACTACTACTTCGCTGCCACATCTGCCGGGCTAATCACGCTTACGTCGGTATTGCTCACGAAGGCAACGCGCTTGCTGTCCGGCGACCACGATGGCGTATTGATCGTTCCCTGACCGCCGTAGATGTACGCAATCACTTTCGGTTTTCCGCCCGATACCGGCATCATCCGCAGGTAAACGTGTTTGTAGGGTGGATGGTCGCCGGGCGTCACTTCGTCTTTCAGAAACGACAGAAACACCATCGACTTGCCATCGGGCGAAATGTGCGCGAACCAGTCGTGAAACTCTCCGTCGGTAACGGCTTCCTGATTGCTGCCATCGGGTTTCATCCGCCAGATCTGCATGGTGCCGGTGCGGTTGGAGTTGAAATAAATGTACTTACCGTCGGGGCTGTATTCCGGGCCATCGTCCAAACCTTTGGTCGTGGTCAGGCGAATTTCGGGACCGCCGTTGGCCGGTACTTTATACACATCATATTCATCATTCCGCGACCCGCAGAACACCAGATCTTTGCCATCGGGCGACCAGCCATGCAGGTACGACGGGCCTTTGGGCGTAATTTGTTTGGGCGTTCCTCCGCCAATGGGGACCGTGTAAATAATTGACCCGCCCAGCTCGGTTACGCCACTGCTCAGGCCAAGCATTTTGCCGTTAAAAGAAATTACATGGTCGTTATTATTGTTTTTTACGTCGCCCGTATTCAGTACTTTTTCGGTACGTTTAGCTAAATCGAAGCTGTAAATCAGGCCGTTACCATTGTATATCAGCGTTTTTCCGTCGTTCGTCCAGTTCGGAGCCTGAATGGAATTTGGAGCGGTGTGAATCACGTTTCGCTTGCCGGTCGCTACGTCGAGCAGTTCCAATCGACTCGCCAGATTCATCCGTCCGGGCTTTTCGGTCGGGCTAACCGGCACACTGATTCGCACATCAGCAAACGTTGCTTCTTCCACTACGTCTTTGTTGTGGGCACTAATGAACAGCCCAACGTATAACTCTTCGCCCATTGTGCTATCGACTATTTCGCGCGTCTGAAACGGTTCGCCAAATTTGGCAACCCGCATCGTGAAGGTGTTGCCGCGCCGTTCCAACTGAATCACATCGGCACCCGTGATGGCGGCCTTGTTTTCTTCCGTTTCTCCGCCTTTGGCCCGCCGAAACTGGAGCGATGTAAGGCCATCGCCATGTACGGCGGCACTCATGTGGGGCGCGTTGGCCTCCAGACCGGCGCGGGCCATCCAGCCTATTTTCCGGTGCGGGTCCACGCCGGTGCCTGTCAAATTACCGCGAACGTAAACGATGAAATCACCTTTGATACGTTTCCAGGCAAAATGAAACTCGTCTTCTTTTGCCCAGACATTAGTGCCCGAACCGCTAAGCTCGTAAGTCTGGGTAGCGGGTTTATAGGTGGTTGAGCCGGGGTGCAGCACTGCGCCAACATCAGTCTGGCCATCGAACACGCCCGTTGGTTTCTGCTGCGCTAAAATGGCATGGCTCACCATCGTGAGTAGGCATAGGTTTAGTAAGAATTTCATTCGTTTCGCTTTAAGAATTTATCCGTGTTCGCAACAGTCGGTTGGTGGCCCGGCAGTCATCCTGTACTTGCCCGTTAAACCAATTCAGGTAGTTTTCATCAAACCCTAAACCGACTCAGCGTAGAACCTTATGCAAAAGTAGCCAGTACGTAGAGTTTACTTTAACTGCCGACGTGAGTAACTGAAACAACCATCGGTGAGGGGAAATCAAGGCCGGGGAAACCAACCGACCGGTCTATTTTTGAGAATAACCTGACAAATCTTCCCGGCTATTCGTTTATACAGTAATCGGGACAAACCAAATCTCTGCTCAAACACGACACTATGACCCTTCTGCGCCTGACCACACTGCTGCTCTTAATTTGCTTTTCTCTGACTTCGCTGGCCGCCAACGCCGACGACCCCGATGCGATAGTGGGTAGATGGCTCAGTTCTAAAAAAAGGAATCAGGTTCAGATTTATAAGCAGGGCAACAAGTATTTCGGCAAATTGGTCTGGATGGTGGAGCCAGTTGACCCAACTACTAAAAAACCAAAAGTTGATAAAGAAAACCCGAACGAAACCCTGCGAAACCGCCCGCTGATGAACGTCGTTCTGGTCACAAATCTGGTTTATAAAGGCAATAATACATGGGGCGATGGGGAGATTTATAACCCCGAGGACGGCAAAACGTATAACTGTGAAGTCTCAA
>JANPJE010000103.1:0-5156 GCA_031425355.1 Spirosoma sp.
GAATAAAAAAGCTTTGATGGGCATACTACGTAGGAGTACAAACAAGCATACAGCCCTGAAGGCATGGGCGTATTTTGTTGAGTTAATCAGGTTTGAGTAGCAAAAGTAAGGCTTTTACGGTAGGATTGGGGCTAAAAAAAGGGGCTGCTCAAACGCAGCCCCCATACTGTATTTAGTATTTTATGGACAACTTTTCACTTCACCAACTCCAGCACGACCGCCGATTTGGCGGGCAATTTCACCAATTTCAGGTCGGTCAACGTAGCGTCCGTCAGCACATTACGGGCCGAAGCAAACCCATTCATGCGCTCGGCGAATCGGGCCGTATCAAGCGAAATTTCCTTGTCGCCGGTGTTCGTTGCGACCATAACGGTTTTTCTGCCATCGTACCGAAAATACACATACGTACCATCCTGCGGCAGAAACTGCATGAGTTTGCCCGTGTGCATCACAGGATTATCGCGCCGGTACGTAGCCAGTTTACGAACAAATCGAAAGGCGTCGTTCTCGCGGTCGTTACGTCCGGCAGTCTCGAATTTATTGTCTTTATCACCCGAAAAGCCGCCCGGAAAATCACGGCGCACCTCGGCATCGGACGGGTCTTTAAAATTTTTCATCAGAATTTCGGTTCCGTAGTAGATTGACGGAATGCCGCGCGTGGTCAGCAGCCAGGTGAGACCAATTTTGTATTTCTCGAAATCGTCGCCAATTACGGACAAGTACCGGTCGGTATCGTGGTTATCTAAAAACGTGACCAGTTTGGTGGGGTCCTGATAAACGGCATCCTGTGCCAACGCCTGATAAAAGCGATTTACGCCATCGTCCCAGCTAAATTTCTGCTTCAGCGCATCCAGCATAGACGAGTACAGCACAAAATCGAGTCCCCCCGGCTGATTCGATTTGAACGGAAAATTAATGTTGTTGCGGGTGTAATAGGCCTGATCCACTACGTTGTTCACCCACGATTCGCCAAAAATGTGAATGCGCGGATACTGGTCCATCAATGCCTGATTGCAGCGGTTCATAAACGGCTGGTCGTTATACATATACGTATCTATGCGCCAGGCATCTACGCCAAAGTTTTCGACTGACCAGATGGCGTGCTGAATTAGAAAGTTAGCCACCAACGGATTGCTCTGGTTGAGGTCGGGCAGGAACGGCACAAACCAGCCATCGAGCGTTACCCGGCGGTCGCTTTCGGCGCCGTGCGGGTCGGTGATGGGCTGATATTTGTATGACGTATTGGTGTACGTGGGCCATTGGTGCAGCCAGTCTTTGCCGGGTATATCTTTCAGAAACCAGTGGTTGATTCCACAGTGGTTATACACCGCATCCTGCACCACTTTCATCCCTGCCGCGTGCGCGTTTTTGACGAATGTTTTGTAAGCTTCGTTGCCCCCCATCCGCCGGTCCACCGCGTAGTGGTCGGTAAACCCATAGCCGTGATAGGCCGAGCGCATAACCCCGCCTTCATTCGTTAATGGCTGATTATTTTCGAGCACGGGCGTAAACCAGATGGCCGTAACGCCCAGATCCTTAAGGTAGTTAAGTCGCTCACCCGCCCCGGCCAGATCGCCCCCATGCCGGTAAAACGGGTTTGCCCGGTCGGCATTAGGATCGGCCATGTCGGCAAATTTGTCGTTGGCCGGGTCACCATTGGCGAACCGGTCGGGCATGATAAGGTAAATAAAATCTGCCGACGTAACGCCCTGCCCTTTCGGTGCATTGTCGCGGGCCTTGAGTTCAAATGGCTGCGTGAGGGTCTGACTCCCACGTTTACCCACCAGCCGGATCGTGCCCGCTTTGGCGGTGGGTGAAATGGTCAAATCCAGAAATGCATAGTTTGGATTTTCAACGGTATGCGTCTTCACTAATTTTACTCCGGCGTAGTTGACCGTGTACGTCAGTTTGCCCGCGCCGGGACCGTAGACCAGCAATTGCAGATTGGGATTTTTCATACCCACCCACCAGTTCGTTGGGTTTACGCGCTGAATCTGAGCCTGTTGCGAAAAGGCGGGCGCCGTGACTGATACCAAAAAAATTAGACATAAATAAAGTGCTCGTCTCATAGGTAGGCAAAAGCAAACGATTTATTTGTTGAATTGGACTTTGAATAGTGCAACAAGTACGCAAAAATTACCCAATTTTTTCGACAAAAAAGGCCATAGTTTTGTACCCGGCAGCTTAATAGGATATCGTAACCTGATTTAAACCAACTGTATGCACAACTCGTCCGTTGTTCCGGTGATAGATAAACTGATTATCTATCAGATTTTTACGCGCCTGTTTGGCAATCAGAACACCACCAATCACCCCAATGGCAGTCGCGACGAAAACGGTGTCGGTACATTCAACGACATCAACAACTCCGCTTTGCAAGGCATTCGGCAGTTTGGTGCGTCGCACATCTGGTTTACGGGTATTATTGAGCACGCCACCCAAACCGATTACTCAGCCCAAGGCATCCGTCCCGACGACCCAACCGTAGTAAAAGGCCGTGCCGGATCACCTTATGCGGTTAAGGATTATTACGATGTCGACCCCGATCTGGCCGTAGATGTGTCGAATCGGATGGCCGAGTTTGAGAGTCTCGTACAGCGTACACACGCGCATGGTCTGAAAGTAATCATTGATTTTATACCGAATCACGTTGCGCGACAGTATAGCTCCGATGCCAAACCGGCGGGCCTGGTTGATCTGGGTCAGAACGACGATACGTCCGTCGCGTTCTCGCCCGGCAATAATTTTTATTACCTACCTGGACAGACGTTTGTCGGGCCGGAACAAGGGGGCGTGCTGCACGAGCACCCGGCCAAAGTGACGGGCAGCGGTTCTATAACGGCCACCCCCGACATCAACGACTGGTACGAAACGGTCAAGCTCAATTACGGAATCAATATTTTTGATGGGCGTCATCACTTCGACCCGATTCCGGCTACGTGGCACCAAATGCTTGATATCCTGTTCTTCTGGACCGAAAAAGGCATCGATGGATTCCGGTGCGACATGGCCCATCTGGTACCGGTCGAATTCTGGAAATGGGCCATTGGCCGGGTCAGGCAGCGGTATCCACGACTGATTTTCATCGCTGAAATTTATGACCCCGGCCTATACCGATCCTTTATTTTTGACGGCGGTTTCGATTACCTGTACGATAAAGTAGGCTTATACGATTCCGTTCGGCGATTGATGGAAGGGCACGGCTCCTGCTATGACCTCACGCGGGTGTGGCAGCAGGAATCCGGCGATTTTGCCCAGCACATGCTCCGGTTTCTGGAAACCCACGACGAGCAACGTATCGCGTCACGTTTTTTTGCCAACAACCCCTGGGCAGCCGTGCCAGCCATGACCCTGACGGCCACCATGCATACCGGGCCTTTGCTGCTGTATTTTGGACAGGAAGTGGGTGTCCGGGCCGAGGGTGCCGAAGGGTTCAGTGGCGATGATGGCCGCACCACTATTTTCGATTACTGGGGCCTGACTGAATGGCAGGGCTGGCTCAGCCAGGGCCGCTTTGATGGGGCCGAACTAACTGACGATCAACGAAATTTGCGGGCATTCTACCATCGACTGAATCACCTCGTCAGCGGCTCCGATGCTATCCGAAACGGGTATTTTTATGATCTGCAATATGCCAATGATAACGGCCAGAGCGCGGGGTACGACGCGCATCAGGTGTATAGTTACCTGCGCTATACGGACCACCAGAAGTTACTGATCGTCTGTAATTTCTCCAGACACACGACTTACGACACAACCATCGCGATTCCGAAAGATGCCTTCAACGCCATGGTGTTGGACCCATTACAAACCTATCTCTTCAGCGATATTTTTCTGACCGACATCAGCATAGAAACCGTTGGCAGGGCGGGTGTACCGCTGCTGTTACCCCCCTGGAGCGTGCGGGTGCTGGAAATAAAATCGTAAGTTTATGGTACTTTTTAGGCCTTGCTTCGTCAACAGCCTATGCACAGCACTTATTTATCTATGGCGAAACTGTTTACAGCACTTCTCATTTTATTGATTTCCTCCCGTTCGCAAGCGCAAACTACTACGTATAGTGATTTGCGTTCGCTTACACTTGTGAGTGGCAGAACACCTGCCGAAACAGCCATTAATATTGGCAGGCAGTTTTTGAGTAAACCGTACGTGCCGAATACACTTGACCGGAATCCAACCGAGCAGTTGGTAGTCAATCTGCATCAGTTTGACTGCACAACGTATCTGGAAACCGTACTGGCTCTTACACTTGCCTGGCACGACGTATCTGACAAAGTAAGCCCCGTACTAACCGAGCATACATTCCGAAACTACTTGACCAAACTCCGCTATCGCAATGGCCGGATTGATGGCTACGCGAGTCGTCTGCATTATTTTTCCGACTGGCTCCGCGACAATGAGCACAAGGGCTTAATTACCGATATCACCCGCGACCTACCCGGCAATCTCACCGTTGCCAAGCCGATTTCGTATATGACGACTGCTACGTATAAATACCCGCATTTGCGCGATCCGGCCATTTTCAAACAGGTTGCGCTAACCGAAGCGTCTCTTAGTCAGCAGTCGTTTTCGTTTATTACAACAAAAAAAATCCGTCAGGCCGAGAGTTCTCTCCGGGATGGCGACATTGTGATGCTTATAGCCGCGCGGCCCGGCCTGGATATGAAGCACGTTGGGTTAGTTGTCCGGCAACCCAACGGACGGATGCACCTGCTTCATGCCTCGTCTGATCTGGGCGAAGTTACTGTAACCCCCTACCCGATCAGCGATTACGTACTGTGGCACAAACGGCTATCGGGAATTCGGGTAGCGCGACTGCGACAGGGGGGAGTACTTGCCACAGCAATTGTACATGGGAAGTGAAAATTAAGCTATGTGCAGACTGTTTATTTGGAGCGGCACAACGAATAAAAGGTAGTCCATAACAATCTCATAACACCGCCCATCCGTATCATTCCGTTATCTTCGCCGTCTCACTATTGGCTAATCAACTGAATGATACGGCATTGGATAAACGAGTTGATGAATCTGGTGGCCGGAAACAGCCGATACGTACGGTATAGCGAATCATGGCAACTGCTCTTTGTCCTGATTTTCCTGCTCATTTTATCCATCCCGTTTCTGCTGTTTCACCTCGCCTGAAACGTTTCTAAAAG
>JANPJE010000104.1:0-16817 GCA_031425355.1 Spirosoma sp.
TTTGCCGAACAGAATCAATCCGCCAACAACGATGGGCACCAGTACGCACAGCACCACCCACCCGAAAACGCGGTCTTCGAGATTAGCACTGCCGATTTTGGTCAGACTGTCGGTAATGCGGTCATAACCGACATAAACGCCGAGCAATATCCAGATAATGCCGAAATATTTTTTGAGTTGTTCCATACTTAATAAGCGAATGAGTGAATTGTGAATGACCGGGCCGCCCTTTAGGTTTGTCTCGTGGTAAGATTCTAAGATTTGGTAGCTTGCCATCAGTCAACAAGAACGGGGTAATCTAACGGGTCGCCAAGGAGAAAGACCTATGCTCCGAACGGTCCGCCGTCGCGGTCAGAACCCCGCTCTGTTAGACTTGCAATGGCTCAAATAGAAAATCGGGTTCGCGGCCCATTACAAGGGTTTGAGCAAAGGCAAGTTGGTTGACTGACAACCAAAACTAAACGCTTTTATGGACATTCACCACTTCATCGGCATTGACATTAGTAAAGCAACACTGGATTGGGCCGTCTTCGATTGCAAAACGCTTGTCTTCCAAATGACTACTACCAACAGCGTTGTCGGCATCAAAACTGCCTTGCAGCATTTGGAAACACTCGCATCTTGGAATCCTGAACAAGCCGTGTTTTGCATGGAACACACGGGTATTTACAATGCCTATCTACTGGAGTTTCTCCACAAGGCAGGCCTTGCAATTTGGTTAGAAAACAGCACCCAGATCAAGCAGGCGGGCGGAATGCAACGGGGCAAGAGCGATGCGGTGGATGCCCGGCGCATTGCCGAGTACGCCTATCGTTTCCGCGACCAGATGCGTCTATGGGAGCCGCCACGCCAAGTCATCCAACAGCTTTCTTTTCTAAGCGCCATCCGTCAGCGGCTTAGCCAGGCATATAATCTTTTAGCTGTTCCACTCGCTGAGCAAGAATCGTTTGTGAGTGCAGCTCTCCAAAAAAAGCTGCAAGCCACCTCCAGGAAGTCACTTGCGGCTCTCAAAGACGAGCAGAAAGCGATTGACAGCCAAATAGCGGCTCTTATTGAAGGCGATAGCCGGCTCAAAGAACTCTTTGATCTGATCGTCTCTGTTCCGGGTGTTGGTCCCACCACAGCCACCGAACTGCTGGTTGCTACCGCCCGGCGGCCCGGCAACGAGATGAAGACCATTAATGACCCTAAAAAGATGGCCTGTTACGCAGGTGTTGCCCCCTTTGTGTATGGTTCAGGAACCAGTGTCAGGGGCAAAACTCGCGTCAGCCATCAAGCTCAGAAACGTTTGAAATCGTTATTTCACTTGGGAGCGATGTCAGCGATTCGAGCAACGGGTGATTTACAGGATTATTACCAGCGCAAAGTCAAAGAAGGCAAGAACAAAATGCTTGTTCTGAACGCAGTACGTAACAAACTCATCCACCGCATTTATGCGATTGTCAAGCGAGGTGAAAAATATGACAAAACTTATTTGTCACCACTTGTATAAACCATAGAAATCGATGCGACGAAAGAGTGAAAGAGCGAAACCCATCCGGTGTACTTCGCTCTTTCACTCATTATATACCCATGAATCACCTCTTCCCCTACATCGAGCGGACGCTGTTGCACCCCGGCGTTACCATCAATGAGCAGTATGACGCGCTCGACGACGTAACGCAGTTGGGGTTGGCGGGCCTGACCGTTTCTCCATTTTGGGTGAAGAAACTCCGGCGTGAACTGGGCGATACCCATCCCGCTGTGCTCTCGACGGTGATCGGTTTTCCCTTTGGTTACCAGCGTACCGAGGCCAAACAAACCGAAATTGAGTGGGCATTACGCGACGGAGCCAGCGAAATTGAAGTGGTTCTGAATACATCGGCCTTATTTTCGCCCGCATCGGTCTGGTTGAAAATCGAGCTGGCGAAATTGGTAGCGATGGTCCACGCGCCCGAAAAATTGGTCACCGTTATTTTAGAATCCTCCCTGCTCGACCCGGAGCAACTGGCAAGAATGATTAAAGTGGCCGCTGATGCCGGCACCGATTTCATTAAAAATTCGACAGGTTTTTCGCCAAATCCGACCGGGCAGTCTTACAATCACACTGAAGCCTTGCAGTTTCGTCAACTCGTCCCAAAATCGGTAGGCGTCAAAATCGTGGCCGATGGTGCCACCGAACAGCAACTGGAAGAACTGGTTGCGGCTGGCGTTGACCGACTATCGTTGAGCTACATTCCTACGTAGCGCGTTGCTGAATTTTGGTCGTGAAACGTCGTTTTTATAAATTACGCCCGATTCATATAACGCTCGGCAATGAAAACTTTCCTACTCGCCTTCTTACTTTTATTAAGCTTATCGGCCATTTCTCAACCCGCTATCTATCAGGTATTTGACGTCGATAGTGCCGCCGAACCCCGCGGTGGCATCGTTTTTCTGAACACGTTTACGCAGGCAAATCTTCGCAAACCCATACCGGCTGAAGCCGCTGGCATTGGCGGACTTGTCATTTTGGGCGGCATTGTTGAAACAGACGGTCGCGTGTCGGAGGTAAGCGTTATACGAGGTCTCCGGCCCGACTGCGACCGCGAAGCCATGCGCGTTTTTAGCTTGTTTAACGCCTGGAAGCCAGCGAAGAAAGATGGGAAAATCGTTCGGCAGCGCGTAAACATACCCGTTACGTTCAAACCGAATACGCCATTTACGTATGCGAATGGTGTCCGAATTGAGTATTTCAGCGGTGATAGCAAGCCCGTCACAGGAGACAGCAGCCAGGCCAATTATAAACGACTTTCACCCGTTGACACGATGGGTTTGCCCACCGGCGACGTAGTGATTTACGAGAAAAAGGGCAATCGGTGGAAAGAGTATTTTCGATTGCCGTTCGTTACCAAAAAACAGATGAACACGGAGTTGTCGAACAGACCTCTTCAGTCCATCGGCACTCAAAATTACAAACAGGAATGGGAGGGTACTATGTTTGTTCTGGACGACGCCCGTAAACTTATTCGTTCTGCCACGTACAAAGACGGTCAGCGCACCGGTACGCAATTGAGCTACCATCCAAACGGCTCCGTTGCCGAGAAAAAAGATGATCTCGATGAGCAGTCTGCCATGATGACGTGGTACATGAACGGCCAGGTCAAACAAATAAAAACGACGGGTAAAGGTGTAGCCTTCGCGCAGACTCCCGAACGGATCACCGCCTTTTGGGACAGTACGGGTCGTTTGCAGGTGAGCGATGGAAACGGACTGGCTACGTATCAGATGAGTGTCCAATCCAAGAGCGATACGACCCGACAAACGCTTTTTGTTGAGCAGGGCAACTACGAAAAGGGATTCAAACAGGGTGTCTGGGCCGGTCGGTATGCCGATGGTTCGTACGTTTATGAAGAGCAATACGATAAAGGCATTTGTCAGACGGGCAAGGCGTATAAAAACGGCGGAGATACAATACGCTACACGACCGTTGAGCAGCAAGCCGAATTTTCGGGTGGTTTGCCGGGGTTAGGACAGTTTCTATCAACCAATTTGCGGTATCCATCCAGTGCCCAAAAAGCCAATGCACAGGGCAGAGTATTTGTCAGTTTCACCGTTTGCACGGATGGTACATTGTGCGATTACGACGTACTGAAAAGTATTCATCCCGATTTGGATCAGGAGGCACTGCGCGTCGTGAAGCGGATGAGTGGCCGCTGGAAACCCGGTGTTCAGCGCGGAGAAAAAGTACGGGTAAAATACAATCTGCCGATCAATTTTACGCTGAATTGACTTCAATCCCACACCCATACCGAATGCAACGCGATGAAACTCGCCTTTTTCGGTAAATTTGCCCGATAACCCCCGCGTTCATGTCGCTTCAGCAGGTTCCCCTTCATCATATCCATCAGCAGTTAGGCGCGAAAATCGTGCCGTTTGCGGGTTTCGAAATGCCCGTTCGCTACTCCTCCGATCTCGACGAACACAACACCGTCCGCAATGGCGTGGGCATATTCGACGTATCGCACATGGGCGAGTTCGTCCTCAAAGGCGAGGGTGCGCTGGATCTCATTCAGCGCGTGTCGGCCAATGACGCCAGTATTTTGTTCGACGGTAGGGTGCAGTACAGCTACCTGCCCAATGGTCGGGGCGGCATTGTCGATGATCTGCTGATTTACCGGATTAGTGCGCTTGAATACATGCTCGTGGTCAACGCGTCGAACATCGAAAAAGACTGGAACTGGATTAGCCAATACGCGGCTGATTATCCGCTAACTATGGTCAACGTATCGGACGGTATGTGCCTGTTTGCCGTGCAGGGACCGCTGGCCGCTAACGCCTTGCAGTCGCTCACCAACGCCGACCTCGATGCGATGGAATATTATACCTTCGAGAAAACTGATTTTGCTGGATATGCCAACGTCATTGTATCGGCAACGGGCTACACCGGTGCGGGCGGGTTTGAAATTTACGTATCGAATCACCAGGCTGAGGGCGTCTGGAATGCCATCATGAAAGCGGGTGAACCGTTCGGCATCAAACCCATCGGCCTCGGTGCCCGCGATACGCTCCGGCTCGAAATGGGTTATAACCTCTACGGCAACGACATCACCGACGAAACATCGCCCATTGAAGCGGGCTTAGGGTGGGTTACGAAATTCACCCACGATTTCATTGATGCCGACGTACTGAAAGCGCAAAAAGAGCAGGGCGTTCCGCGCAAATTAATCGGTTTTGAATTGATCGACCGGGGCGTTCCGCGCGGCCATTATGAACTGACCGATGCTGAGGGTAACGCCATTGGCGAGGTAACCTCCGGCACACAGTCGCCAACGCTTGGCAAGGGAGTTGGGTTGGGCTACGTTCAAAAAGCGTTTAGCAAACCCGGTTCCGAACTCTTCGTTAAAGTCCGCGACCGACTGTTGAAGGCGCAAGTAGTTAAACTTCCTTTCGTGAAAAAATGATGTAATTATTGGAACGCTGATGACGCAGATTGAGCGGATTAAGATGGATTTTCATTATTTACTTATCCATTTCAATCCGCTCAATCTGCGTCATCAGCGTTCTAATCTCTAATCTATGAAACAAATTGACGTTTGCTTAACGCCTGATTTACTGCACCTTCACGCGGTTGAAAATACAATTGTTGTTGTTGCGGATGTGTTCCGGGCCACGTCGTGCATGGTGACGGCTTTTGCCTATGGCGTGAACAGTATCACGCCCGTTGCTACGATTGAGGAGTGCCGATTGTTACAGGAACGCGGTTACCTGGCGGCTGCTGAACGTAACGCCCGCAAGGTCGAAGGGTTCGAACTGGATAATTCGCCGTTTACGTATATGGACGAGCGCGTTCGGGGCGCAGATGTAGCCATGACGACAACCAACGGCACACTGGCAATCACCAAATCGAGGTCGGCGGTGAAGGTAATGGTCGGGTCGTTCCTGAATTTAGACGCTATTGTCCGTTACCTGAAAACCGACGGGTACGACGTAATGGTGCTTTGTGCGGGCTGGAAAGGTCGTGTTAATCTGGAAGATACGCTCTTCGCCGGGGCGTTGGTGGACCGGCTGAAGGACAGTTACGCCATGGCCGAAGACAGTGCGCTGATGGCCTGGCGGCTGTATTGCCAGGGCAAAGACAACCTGCCGAGTTATCTGTCTACCTCATCGCACGTCCGGCGATTGCAGCGGCTGGGCATTCAAAAAGATATTACGTACTGCCTCCAACACGACCTCTACGACGTAATTCCGGTGCTCCGGGGAAGTGCATTAGTGAGTATGCAACTTTGAAAATTTGACACCAAAAAGGCCCGCTCCTTTAAACAGGAGCGGGCCTTTTTGGTGTCATACCACTGCTTGTTCGGCTTGCAGGTAGTCAAGTACTTTCTGCATCGTGGTCAGTTTATCGTAATCTTCGTCGGGAATGCGGATGCCGAATTCCTGTTCGAGTTGCAAAATCAAATCAACGGTATCGAGACTGTCAAGCCCTAAATCGCGCGAAAAATGCGTTTGGTCGGTGATGGCCGACGCCTGTACGCCAAATCCGGTCAGAATATCAATTATCCGCTTTTTCATAATGCGCTCGTTCGTTTTACAACCTGTAGTCTCTCTTATAGAATTGATTTAAGCGCGTTTTAGTATGTGCGTTATGAAGTTTTTAACATTCTTTAATCTCAACGTAACGGTTCCCCCAGCAATCGCTTTAGTTCTAACTGATTGAGTATCAATTGGTATTGGAAGTTCAATCGACCCAGTTCGGCTTCCTCTACGCCCGTTTCGGCACTTTGCAGTTCAACATTTGTAATGACGCCATTCCGCAGACGGGCATTGGCAATCTGAAGGGCTTTCTGAGATTGTTGCACCTGCGTTTCAAGATTGGCTAAGCGGCTTTGGTTACTCCGGATATCGGCGTTGAGCAGCGCGATACTTTGCCGAACCTGCGCGTTGGCATTGTCGACGGCGTACCGGCTGGCGTTCAGGTTTAACTGTGCGGCCTGATTCTGCAACTGATGCCGTTTTCCGGCATAAATAGGAACGGTGAGCGAAACGCCTGCCGCAACGTTGAATTTAGGCGTGTTGATTTCGGGCAGATACCCATTGCGAAAACCTGCCGACCCGGCGAATCCCAGACTTGGCCGGTTACCCAGATCATTCACCAGAATATCCGTTTCGGCCTGCCGAACGCGGTCCTGCGCTAATTGTACGTCTTTGTTGCCCGTAAAAGCAGCCTGACTGTCGTTGGCCAGCGTGAGTGGTTGTGTAACCGCCCGGCCACCAATGGCTTCCAGCGTAAACTGCTCAACGGCCTGGCTCAGGGCTGGTTCCGGGTTACCGGTCAGATACGTGAGCACCGCCAACTGCCGCTCTAACTGGTTCTGAATCTCGATTTTACGATTCTGAGCCGTTTTCACGCGCACCTGCTGGGTCAGTACGTCATATTCCAGTGCATCGCCGTTTTGAAGGCGCGTCGCCAGCAAGCGCACGTTGGCACCCGCTGTTCGGATCACCGAATCCTGCACCGACAAACTCCGTTGCAAAAATCCGACGCCGTAATACGCTGCCGCCACCTGATAGGCCAGATTTTGCTGTGTAATTTCCAGACTTCGCTGCAAAACCTGCACGTTATCCGTTGCCTGCCGCACAGCCGCATTGGTCCGGCCCCAATCGTAGAGGGTTTGATTAACGCCCAGATTGGCATTGACGTTATGATTCGGCTGAAACTGGATGATCCGGTTTACCCCATCGACGGGCAGGGTGGCCTGAGCAACGGGCGTTACGTACTGATACGATGCGTTGCCGTTTACGGTCGGCTTCATGGCCGTGCGGGCAATATCGGCCCGCAGTGCATTGGCCTGAATCTGCTGTTGCTGCTGTTTCAGCGTCGGGAAATTCGTGTTGGCCTGCTGAAGCAACGCCTGCAGGTCATTGGGAAGTTGCTGCCCGCGTATCCCGAAGGGGACGAACACGATGGCTATAATGAGATGATTTACTTTCATGTTTGGAGAAGTTTGTTGTTTGTGGTTGGTAGTTTGTGGTTGGCTGACGCATTCTTGATTCGTGCGTCAGCCAACCACAAACTACCAACCACAAACCAAAATCAGTGAGCGGCATCGGCAACGGCTTTGGCGGTGGCCGCATCCATTTTTCGGCTTTTTAATAAGAACAGGAGCGGGAACGTCACCACAAAAAACAGGCCCGCCAGCTTGAATGTGTCTAAGTACGAAAGCATCAACGCCTGTCTGGAAATGATCAGGTCGAGGTTTTTATAGGCTCCCGTAACCGCATCGAAGGCGTTGACGCCTTTGGCAATTAAGCCCTGCGTGATGGCATTGAGCCGCTCGGTAGTGAGCATGTCGCCCGCTTGCAGATGCGAGGTCAGGTCGCCCCGATGAACGGCCGTCCGTTGCGTAACGTAGGTGTTCGTGATGGCTACGCCGAACGCGCCACCGACCTGCCGCATCATGTTTACGATGGCAATGCCGGTGGGTAATTGCCGGGGTTCGAGCGTCGATACTGATTGATTGATAAGCGGTACGTTCACGAAGGCCAGCCCGACCCCCCGAATGGCGAGAGCGATGATAAAATCGCCGTTCGACGCGTTCATGTCATAGGTTGACATCATGAAGCAAAAGCTCGCGAAAGCCACATACCCCAGCACAACAATCAGCCTTGGCGACGTACCTTTTGCCAGCAATCGACCGACCAGCGCAAACATGGGCAACATCACTAATCCACCGGGAATCAGTAGTTTACCCGTTTGTGTGGCCGTCAATCCGACAATACGCTGGGCAAAAAGCGGATACAGCAACACCGACGTAAACAGCCCGTAGCCAATCACGACCATCAGAATTGAGCCGACGGCGAGGTTCCGGTTTTTCAGGGTTCGTAGGTCCACCACCGGATCTTTGGTGCCCCGCAATTCCCACCAGATAAACGTCGGAATGGCAATAATTGCCGCTGCCGCCAGCCACATGATAACGGTGCTGTCGAACCAGTCGTCGGCTTCGCCCCGCTCCAGTACGTACTGTAAACTGCCGATACCAACGGCCAGCAGGAGAATACCTATCCGGTCAATTTGGATGCCTTTGCGGTCGATGTTTTCCTCATCTTCTTTCTTGTCGATGAAGGCCAGACTCAGAAAAACGGCTGCGATTCCAATCGGAACATTGATGTAAAACATCCAGCTCCAGTGGTAATTGTCGATAATAAAACCGCCAAGCGTTGGGCCAAGCGTGGGACCGAGCACAATACCCATACCAAACAGGGCCGATGCAAGCGGCCGCTGCGATGGCGGAAACGCGTCGTATATCAGCCCCTGTGACGTTGACAGCAAAGCCCCTCCGCCAATACCCTGCAAAAACCGGAAAAATACGAGCGTCCATAAACTATCGGCAAAACCGCAGCCATACGATGCGACGGTGAACAGAATAATGGACCCGATATAATAGTTCTTACGACCAAAATACCGTTGCAGAAAGCCCGTCATCGGAATAACAATGACGTTGGCAATTGCATAGGATGTTACAACCCACGCTACGTCTTCAATCGTGACGCCGAGGTTCCCGGCAATGTCGGTGAGGCCGACGTTCACGATTGACGTGTCGATTAATTCAATGATAGCCGCTGAGATCGCCGTTATAACGATAACCCACCGTTTAATTCCGGTTGGGTAGGTCGACGGCACAGGCATAGCCAGTGTTTGTGTTGCCATATTTTTTGAAGGAAAAAGGAGCGGTCCGAAGTGTCGGGAGAGAGAAAAGGGCGAAGGGTGAAAACAGAAAAATCCTCTTCTCCTCCTTTTCTCCCTTTACTCCTTTTAATTGGCTACGCGTACTTCGGCGTCCACACTCAGACCGGCCCGTAATTGATTCTTGTATTTCTCCGGGTTAAGAATCTCAATTTTCACTGGCACACGCTGGGTGATTTTGACGAAATTGCCTGAGGCATTGTCCGCAGGTAGCAAAGCGAATCGTGATCCGGTAGCATCCGACAGCGACGCCACCCGGCCTTTAATGTCGAGATTTGGGTAGGCATCCAACGCAATATCAACGGGTTGGCCGATCTGCATCTTCTCCAACTGAGTTTCTTTGAAGTTCGCCACGATCCAGAATGTCGAATCGGCGATGATCGTAAACAGGTTCTGACCGGGCTGCACATACTGACCGGCCACTACGTTCTTGCGGCCAATTTTGCCGGCAATCGGGGCCGTGAGCCGTGCGTAACCAACACGCAGTTTGGCGTTGTCAATAGCGGCCTGTTTCACCTTTAGCACGGCCTGAATCTTCTGAATGTTCGCCTGCGCTTTAGCAATACCCGCCTGCGCCACACCCTGCGATGTTTTGGCCAGATTGATCTGCTCCACGTTGGCGTCGTACTGACGGCCCTGCACTTCGGCATTATTCTGCGTGTCTTCCAGTTGCTTTTTCGTCAGCGACTGCTCTTTGTACAGATTCTGGTCGCGCTGTAAATCCTGCCGCGATTTATCCCGGCGGGCCGCCTGAACCTGCGCGTTCGACTGCGCCACGCGGGCATTCTGCACTACGTTGCGAACGTTGGCCTGGGCATTTTGCAGATCAGCGCGGGCGTTGGCGAGGTCCGCTACCGTTTGCTGATAGTCGGCTTCGGCTTGCGCGAGTGCTACGTCATACTCCTGAGGATCAATGGTTACCAGCGGCTGGCCGCGTTTAACAACGGCATAGTCATCGACATTAACCGATGTGACATAGCCTGCCACACGGGCCAGCACCGGAGCCGAATTGCCTTCGATTTGCGCATTGTCCGTCGTCTCGTATTGGCGGCTGTGGACAAAAGCCTTGTAGCCGAAATATCCCCCAATCAATACGACGAGGGCAATCAGGATACGCGGCAAGTACGTTTTTAGGCCGCTTTTCTCTTCAGTGGTTGTCATTTCCTGCGTTAAGGTTGCCATTTGTTCGGTGAAGTTTTATCTGTAGCGAGTTGTATTCTTTAGTATGTAATTATCCATAACCAGTTACACCATATCGTGTAGGGTAATCGACTATGGTAGCACAAAAGTAAACCGAGTTGACTATAAAGTCAAGCGAGTTGACTATATTTGTATAGGGTTCTGCTAAAGATTATTTCAGAATTCATTAAATTTCCCTCATGATCGTGGAAACAGACAAAAAAACCTTTGATTTTGACCAATTCCAGCTTATTCGTGATCGGTCTGTTGGTCGATTGCTATGGCGGCTGAAGCGGTATATGGACAGTTTTATGGAGCCGCGTCTGCACGCGCTTGGTTATAAAGATTTCAAAATGAGTTACCTGATGTTTCTGGCGAGCATCGGCGAAAACGGGACAACCAATAACGAATTGGCGAAACGGGCCTGCGTAACCAAGCAGATGATGAGTAAAATCGTTGGCCTGCTCGAAAGTGAAGGGTATATCTATTCGGAGAAAAACCCGACAGATTCCCGCTCCAGCATCATCTTTTTGAACGACCGGGGTAAAGAGTTGTTCGTCGCACTGCGGGATTCCATTCAGGAAGTACGTAGCAAATTTGACAGCATCGTGGGTCACGATCAGATGGAGCAGGTAATTGATACGATGGTGCTGCTGGCCAACACGCTGGAAAAAGAAGAGCAGTAAGGGTTGCCAATAGTTTGTCGTTTACGGTTTGTCGTTCAGACAGCGGGCTACAAACGGAAAATCACAAACCGCACAAACCGTATGTTCAACTCCATCAATCCCTACAATCAGCAGACCCTAAAGACTTATCCCGCCGATAGCCCATCGGTTATTGAACGGAAACTGAAACAGGCCGACCGCGCCTTTGCCGATTGGTCGGGGTTGACATTGGCTGAACGAACTGATTATCTGCGCCAGGTTGGTAAATGCCTGATTACCAACAAACAACGCTACGCCGAGTTGATGACCGCCGAGATGGGAAAAACCATCCGCGAAGCCGTTGCCGAAGTTGAGAAATGCGCCACCACCTGCACCTTTTACGCTGATCATGCCGAGGCTTTTCTGGCAGACCAACGGATTGAAACGGAAGCTGCACATACCTACGTTACGTACCAGCCGTTAGGACCCGTGCTGGCCATTATGCCCTGGAATTTCCCGTTCTGGCAGGTCATGCGCTTTGCCATTCCGGGCCTGATTGCGGGCAACGTCGGGTTACTAAAACACGCGCCCAATGTGTTTGGCTGTTCAATGGCTATTGACGAAATTTTTCGGGATGCGGGTTTACCTGCGGGTGTTTTCCAGTCGTTGCTGGTCGATGTGCCGGTTGTTGAAAATTTGCTGAAAGACAAACGGGTGAAGGCCGTTACGCTCACGGGCAGCGGACGGGCGGGGGCATCGGTAGCCAGCATTGCCGGTCGCGAGATTAAGAAATCCGTGCTTGAACTGGGCGGCTCCGACGCGCTTATTGTATTGGCCGACGCCGACTTAGACAAAGCCGCCGAGGTAGCCGTAAAATCCAGGATGCAGAACGCAGGCCAGAGTTGCATAGCGGCCAAGCGGTTCATTATCGAGAAGTCGGTAAAAAAGCAATTCACCGAACGGGTAATGCACCACATCCAGCAAATTCGGCAGGGCGACCCAACCGATGATGCGACCACAATGGGTCCAATGGCCCGGCTCGACCTCGCCGATGCTATTGAACGGCAATGCCGCGATACGCTGGCAAAAGGGGCTAAATTACTAACGGGCGGTCACGGTTCGGCCGGTCCGCCGTTGCGGTCCCGACGCGACGGGTGCAATGTTGAGCCAATTTTGCTGGATAAAGTGAAACCGGGCATGGCCGCCTTCGATCAGGAAACTTTTGGCCCGCTGGCCGTTCTAATCGAAGCCAAAGATGAAACCGATGCAATTCGGTTGGCGAACCAGTCCGATCTTGGGCTTGGCTCGGCTCTCTGGACGCAGGATTTGGAAAAAGCCGACCGACTGGCCCGACAGATTCAGGCGGGGTCGGTGTTCGTAAATGGACTGATGCGCTCCGATGCACGGGTGCCTTTTGGCGGCATTAAAACCTCCGGCTTCGGACGCGAATTATCAGAAATCGGAATGAAAGAGTTTGTGAATGTGAAGACCGTGTGGATAGAAAAGACCTAAATTATTCGCTGATCTTCTCGGCTTTTCTGTCTCTTCGGGCGTTTAAATAGCCTTTAACGACGGTGAAGGTCGTGATGGCTAAGAAGAACAGGATGATGTAATGAACGTAGTCAACAATCCACGGAAAACGTTCGCCGAAGTAAAACCCGCCCCCAACCAGCGAGAGTACCCAAATGGCTCCACCAACGACGTTGTAGATCATGAAGAACTGAAACGGCATGTGAATCAGGCCCGCCAGCAAGGGCGCGAACGTGCGGACGATGGGCAGAAATCGGGAAACGATCAACGCCTGATTGCCGTATTTGATGAATGCTTCCCGCGTATTGTCGATGTATTTCTGCTTGAAAAACAGCGAATCAGGTCGATTTTTGATTTTCCCACCGAAGTAATAACCCGTCAGATAACCCGTTAGCGAGCCCAATACGGCTGCCGCAAAAAGACAGGTCAACAATAGCCACAGCGGTACGTTAAGCAGCTTTATACCAGCAAATACACCTGATAAAAACAGCAGATAATCGCCCGGCAGGAAGAAGCCGAAAAAGATGCCGTTTTCTACAAAGACGATCAGGGTAATAAGCACCAGGCCGCCCGTTCGGATAATCTCCTCGGAGTTCAGCAGATACTGAAAAAAGTCAACGATCTGGTCCATTCTGAGTGATTGAATGATAGAGTGATTGAATGAGCGGTCCGCCGTCACGGTGAATAGGTTATGCGTCAGCCTATTCAATCACTCTATCATTCAAAATTAAATGTGTTCCGCCAGTTCAAGCCAGCGGTCCGATTTTTCGGCAATGCTTTGGTCAATCTGCTCGATTTCACGTGCCCAGGCGGTCAACTGCTCATGATGCCCGCCCACATGAAGCAGGTCTATAACCTCAGCCTTCCGTTTTTCGAGCGATTCAATTTCTTTTTCGAGCGTTTCGTACTCACGGATTTCTTTAAACGACGCTTTTTTCTTCGATCCGTTCGCCGAGCCATTTACTGTCGCCGAAGAAACGACCGGGTCGGGTGTTTGGTTCTTCGGAACGTCGAGTGCGGCTTTACCATTTTGTGAAGTTGATTTCTTCGGCTGGTCATCCCGCCACTCGCGGTAGTCGGTGTAATTGCCCGGAAAGTCGCGCACTTTGCCTTCGCCTTCCATCACAAAAACGTGCTCCACCAGCCGGTCCATGAAATACCGGTCGTGGGTAACGATCAATACGCAACCCGAAAAGTTGAGCAGAAAATCTTCCAGAACGTTCAGCGTCGTAATGTCCAAATCATTGGTCGGCTCATCCAGAATCAGGAAGTTCGGATTTTGAACGAGCACCAGCAGCAGTTGCAATCGCCGTTTTTCGCCCCCGCTCAACTTCGCCACAAAGTCGTATTGCTTGGGGCGGTCGAACAGAAACCGACTAAGCAACTGCGTGGCTGTGATGGTATCGCCGTTGGCTAATTTCATCACTTCCGCTACGTCCTGTACTACGTCGATCACCCGCTGATTTTCGGGCAAATCCAGTTCTGTTTGGGTATAGTAACCAAACTTTACGGTGCCACCGGTTGATATTTTGCCCGAATCGGGACGAAGCAGGCCGGTAAGCATATTCATGAGCGTCGTTTTGCCCATGCCGTTTTTACCGATCAACCCCACGCGGTCGGGTCGTTTGAAGGTGTAGCTGAAATGATCGAGCAGGACTTTGTCGCCGAAGCGTTTGCTCAGGTTTTCTACTTCCAGAATCTTGCTGCCCAACCGCGCCATGCGAAGGTTCAGGTCCAGTTCGCCATCGCTCTTCTTACCGCTGGTTTTTTCTTTCAGGTCTTCGTAGGCATCAATCCGGTATTGCGCCTTGGTGCCCCGCGCTTTGGGTTGACGGCGCATCCATTCCAGTTCGCGCCGGAACGTATTGCGATCTTTGGTCAACTCCGACGCTGCAGCCGTTTCGCGCTCGTCTTTTTTCTCCAGAAAGTAGGCGTAATTGCCTTTGTACGTATAAAGCTGCCCGTTGTCCATCTCGGCAATCTGGTTGCAGACCCGATCCAGAAAATACCGGTCGTGTGATACCATCAGCAGCGTACCATTGTTGGTGTTCAGAAAACTTTCGAGGTATTCGATGGCTTCGAGGTCGAGGTGGTTGGTTGGCTCATCGAGGATAATCAAATCGGGACTTTGAATGAGCACCCGCGCCAAAGCGACCCGCTTGCGTTGTCCACCAGACAGCGACCCTACCATCTGCTCCACATCCTGAATCCCCAGTTCACCCAGGATCTGCCGAATTTGGGCTTCATAATCCCAGGCTTCGAGCTTCTCCATGTCCGACATGGCCTGTTCCAGACCCGCGTTGTCTTTGTGAGCCAGCGCAAGTTCATAAGCCCGAACTGCATCGAGTTGGGCGCTTTCGCCTGCCAGCACCACATCCATTACGGTCAGCGCGTCATTGAGGTCTGGCTGTTGATCGAGGTAACCGATAGTGATGTCCCTGCGGTGGCTGACAATCCCTGAATCGGGCGGCATAGCCCCGGCAAGAATGGACAGCAATGTGGTTTTTCCGGAGCCATTGGCTCCAACAATGGCAACCTTATCGCCCCGGTTGATGCCGAAGGTCAGGTTTTGGAACAATGTACGGTCGCCGTATGATTTGGTTAAATTTTCGGCTGATAGATAATTCATAGGATACTACTATTCCGCCAAAAAATCAGCGGGCGGGAAGAAGAAATAGGTCTAAGTGAGTAACACGTTCGAAGGCATTATCTCCCGTAACAAGGGGTAAGCCTGTAATTCGGGCTGAAGCAGCTACAATTGAATCCATTAACTTCATTCGGGTAGCCCGGCGAATTTTAATGGCTTCTGTTTTAACCTGCGGGCCTAACTCAATAATTATGCAATCGCTTAATAAATCTTTGATTAGTTTTCGGTCTTCAGATGGCTGATTCAGTTTGCACTGCATTTCCATTTCAGTAATCACAGATACATAAACCAACTGGTCAGTTAGTAAATTAATAACCAACTCATCCCCTTCTAACAGACGAATCAGGCCATTGGTGTCGACGAATAGACCTGCTGGATTATTCATTTCTCAGTTCCTGCTGGAAATGAAGTGCGTCCTGCCCCCATTTTAGTTTGCCTGCATATTTCTGCACATCCAGTTTTTTGGCTGGCTTTACTTGCTGAAGCAGGCTGGCGATCTCATCCTTAGTGGCTTTCTTATCGAGCTTTATGGTCATGCTGAATAAAAATGTTGATTGAATTGCATTTTCGTAAGGGTGAAAATAAACACCGTTTCTTCACAAAGGTACAACAAAGAAAATCGTTCGTACTTTTACCTGCTGAATGTGATTCCCATATCTTTCTAACCAAAAATGCATTTGAAACGTCTCTTTTTTGGTATCGTATTGACGACAGCTACGTTCGTTCGTGCCCATGCCCAAACCACTACCGGCTTTACATCCTATAGCCAAACCATTCCGGGAAGTAATCAGACCTATGCGATGGTTGCTATTCCGGGTGGAAAATTCCTGATGGGCAGTTTACCCGATGAGAAAGGCCATAATCCCGACGAAAGCCCTAAACATGGGGTGACTATCGAGCCGTTTTACATGGGTAAATACGAGGTGATGTGGGATCTTTATGACCTGTTTGCCTTTACCAATATGGAAAAGGAAATGGCCTCCAAATACACCGAAAAAGATGCCAACCTGACTAAGACAGATGCCACTACGCGCCCCAGTCCGCCTTATGTTGATATGTCGTTCGGGATGGGCCGGGAAGGTTATCCGGCTATTAACATGACCCAATACGCTGCCATTAAATTCTGCGCCTGGCTCTATGCCAAAACGGGCGTTTTCTACCGCTTGCCCACGGAAGCCGAATGGGAATATGCCTGTCGGGGGAATGACAAAAATGCTACGTTAGCCTATTCATTTGGCAATGACGTGAAAAAACTGGGCGAATATGCAGTCTTTACCGGTAACAGCGACGGTGGATATAAGAAAGTCGGCACGAAAAAACCAAACTCATTTGGACTGTACGACATGCACGGCAACGTAATGGAATGGACTCAGGATCAGTATATTGCCGATTATTATAAACAGGTAGCCAGCGGAAAGATAAAGGAGCCTTTTGCGCCAACCACCACACTCTATCCCAATTCCGTACGGGGCGGCTCGTGGGACGATGGCCCGGAGGTGCTG
This sequence comes from Spirosoma sp., assembly GCA_031425355.1. Taxonomy (GTDB): domain Bacteria; phylum Bacteroidota; class Bacteroidia; order Cytophagales; family Spirosomataceae; genus Spirosoma. Next base: position 16,708 of record JANPJE010000104.1, read on the forward strand.
CGCTCTGCTGCCCGAACGCCTTCTGCCCCGGCCTGGAAAGTTCTCGACCCGCAAAGCCCCAAATCGGACTGGTGGCTAACCTCGGCCTCGTTCGTTGGCTTCCGCATCGT
>JANPJE010000105.1:0-3948 GCA_031425355.1 Spirosoma sp.
CAATCTTATCTGTGCTACGCTGGCACCGGCGGGCACCATCGGAAACACGTTTTCTTCTTTTTCAACGATTACTTCAAGCAGAAATGGCCCGTCGTGTGCCAGCATTATATCAAGCGCATCCGAGAGGTTATCCCGTTGATCGCAGGTTTGCCCGTCCATGCCGAAACCCCTCGCAATCGTAATGAAGTCGGGATTTTGCAGTTCCACAAACGAGTAGCGACGCTGATGAAAGAGTTGCTGCCACTGGCGCACCATGCCTAAGAAGTTATTATTCAGGATGATAGCCTTAACGGGTTGCTTATTCTGAACAATCGTACCCAGTTCCTGCAACGTCATCTGGAAACACCCATCACCGATAATCGCTACCACCTGCCGGTCGGGTGCACCGACCTGAGCACCGAAAGCGGCTGGTAAAGCAAAGCCCATAGTGCCCATTCCACCCGACGTAACTAAACTATTGGGTCGGCGAAACTGGTAATAACGAGACGCCATCATCTGGTGCTGGCCCACGTCGGTCACTAAAATGGCTTCGCCTTTTGTTTTTGTCGAAAGCATATCAATTACCTCCGCCATCCTGATTTTACCATCGGGGCTGGTCAGTTCAGGAACCGTTATGGTCTCGTTTTCAATAGCATCATACTTCCGAAACTCGTTGCGCCAAACCGTATGGTCATTTGAATTTACAAGCGAAATCAGGGCTTTTAGTGCCTCTTTTGCGTCGCCCACAACGGGCGCATCGGCCCGGATAATCTTGTCAATTTCCGACGGGTCAATTTCGATATGAACAACTTTTGCCTGCTTGATGTATTTGCTGGCATCGCCCGTTACGCGGTCATCGAAACGCATCCCGATGGCGATAATAACATCGGCATGGTCGGTCATTACGTTCGGGCCGTAGTTGCCGTGCATACCCAGCCAACCCACATAAAGCGGGTGATTAGTCGGAATAGTAGACTGTCCTAAGAGGGTTGTGGCAACGGGAATACCCGTTTTTTCGGCAAATGTTTTGAGTTCATCTTCGGCTTTGGCGATCTGAACGCCATGTCCAACCAGAATATACGGTCGTTTGGCCGAGTTAATCAACTTTGCAGCCGCTTCAACCTGTTCCTGCTTCGGCACCCGGCGTGGCCGGTAACTCACTAAGCTCCGGCAGCGTTCGTACACGTACGGCTTGGTCATTAACTCCAATTGCGCACTTTTGGTAATGTCGAGCAACACCGGTCCCGGCCGGCCCGACTGCGCGATATAAAACGCTTTTGCCAATATTTCGGGCACTTCGTTGGCGTCCGTAATCTGGTAATTCCACTTGGTAATCGGCATGGTAACGCCCATCACATCGGCCTCCTGAAACGCATCAGTGCCCAGCAATTTTTTAGCAACCTGACCCACGATGCAAACCATCGGCGTCGAGTCGATCAGCGCATCGGCAATGCCCGTTACCAGATTAGTAGCACCCGGCCCGGATGTAACGAGACATACACCTGCCCGGCCGGTTACGCGGGCGTATCCTTCGGCAGCATGAGCGGCACCCTGCTCGTGACGTACCAGAATGTGGTTTAATTGGTCTTGATAGTCGTATAGCGCATCATAAACGGGCATGATGGCACCACCCGGATAACCAAATATAGTATCCACGCCCTCGGCAATAAGCCCTTTCATCAGGGCGTGAGACCCATTTATGTAAGCTGGTGTTGTGGGTATTTCTTCCGGTATGACGCTGGTAAGTACTTCCATAACGTGTGGTCGGTTTTAAGATCGTTTCAGTTTGTTGTATTCCTGTTAGTTCACTGTACTTAGTACTTACGCTTTGGAAACAAGTTGGGAGTTTCTCGCTATTCCTCATCCGTTACGCACCCTTCACTCGCGGATTTTACGTTTCGAATGTATTTTCCGAGAACGCCCTTTGTAAATGGTGGGGCGGATTGTTTCCATTCACTTTTTCGATACGCCAACTCCTCATCCGAAACGTGAAGCGTTAACTGGCGCGTTTCGGCGTCGATGGTGATGCGGTCGCCGTTGTGGACTAGAGCAATCGGACCACCGTCAAAGGCTTCGGGTGTTACGTGACCGACTACAAAGCCGTGTGTGCCACCCGAAAAACGGCCATCTGTAATCAGCGCTACTTTATCGCCCAGACCCGCGCCCATAATGGCCGAGGTTGGTTTCAGCATTTCGCTCATGCCCGGACCTCCTTTCGGGCCAGAATTCCGGATAACAATCACTTGACCGGGCAGGATTTCGCCTTTTTGAAGGGCTGCGATCACTTCGCTTTCGTGTTCGCACACTTTCGCAACACCGTCGAACTGTAACCCTTCCTTACCTGTAATTTTGGCGACCGAACCCGTTGGAGCCAGGTTGCCGCGCAGAATCTGGATGTGACCCGTCTTTTTGATTGGGTTGCTCAACGGGCGCACAATATGCTGTTTCTCGAAATCTAAATCAGGTGCATCGGCCAGGTTTTCGGCAACGGTTTTGCCCGTTACGGTCAGGCAGTCGCCATGCAGAAGCCCATTTTGGTACAGGTATTTCATGACGGCTGGTACGCCCCCGATTTCGAGCATATCTTCCATGTAATACTTGCCACTTGGTTTCAAATCGGCCAGAAAAGGCACCCGGTCGCTGATCGCCTGAATTTCATCAAGGGTTAACGTAATGCCAGCCGCCCGTGAAATCGCTAAATAATGCAGAACAGCGTTGGTCGAACCACCCAGAGCCATGACAACGGTTAGCGCGTTTTCGAGGGATTTGCGCGTGATAATGTCGGCGGGGGTGATGTTACGTTCGAGCAGAATGCGCATGGCCGCGCCAATCTTTTTGCATTCCTCCTGTTTGCCTTCGTGGGTGGCCGGATAGCTGCTGCTGAAGGGCAGACTCAGCCCCATCGCTTCAATGCTGCTCGCCATTGTGTTGGCTGTGTACATGCCGCCACAGGCACCCGCGCCCGGAATCGAGTTTTGGATAACGCCTTTAAAATCTTCATCCGAAATGTTGCCTGCGTACTTTTTGCCGAGGGCTTCAAATGCCGATACAATGTCTAATTTCTGTCCTTTATAATGGCCTGAACGAATTGTGCCGCCATAGACCATAATTCCCGGACGATCTAAACGGGCCATTGCCATGACAGCACCAGGCATATTTTTATCGCAGCCAACCACCGTTACTACGCCATCATACCACTGAGCTGCTACCACCGATTCAATCGAATCGGCGATGAGGTCACGGCTGGGAAGCGAGTAACGCATGCCATCGTTACCGTTCGTCATGCCATCTGATACGCCAATTGTGTTAAAAATCAGACCGACTAAGCCGCTTGCCTGAATCCCCTGCTTCACGTATACGGAAAGGCCATTCAAGTGCATATTGCAGGTGTTGCCTTCATAACCCGTGCTGGCAATGCCGATTTGCGGTTTTTGCATATCGGCTTCCGTCAATCCTACGCCATAGAGCATGGCCTGAGCAGCCGGGTTGCTGATATCCTGAGTTAAGGTGCGGCTAAATCGATTTAAGACGGTAGTAGACTGATCAGCAATCATAATTAACATTTAGCGAAATTTCGCTGATGGTGTAATAACGCTGTAAATAAAGGTCATGTTTCTTAAAAAGGCAAGAAAACGCAGATTATTTGTCTGTTAAAATCAGTACGTATTACTTTTGGGTCATGACAACAGAAACCACGTCTCACTACGACCATCTGGAGCAGATGTCGATTCACGACTTGCTGATTAATATCAATACGGAAGACAAAACCGTACCCCTTGCCGTTGAACGGGCAATCCCGCAAATAGAAGCATTATCTACAGAAATCGTCAAGCGCATGAAAGAGGGCGGTCGGCTGATCTATATTGGTGCGGGTACAAGCGGTCGGCTCGGTGTGGTCGATGCATCCGAATGTCCGCCTACATACGGCGTACCGCCCGATCTGGTCATTGGCTTGATGGCTGGTGGCGA
>JANPJE010000106.1:0-7555 GCA_031425355.1 Spirosoma sp.
ATCTTGGTTTTCTTAGACATGGGACGGGAAAAATTGGGCAAAATCGGCCAGAAGCCGGTGCAAAAATAACCGGATGACAGGATAAACGATGGTATTCACGGAAATTTTACGGGAAGAGTTCTATTCCTCACAAACAATCCACATCAGCGATGATGCTGACCTGCCGCAAGCCTTTGTCGGTGAGGATGTCGTTGATGCGGTCCTGAATGTAGGTTTTCACCGCTTTCACATTTACTTTGTCGCGTTCGATCTTGATTAAAATGTCGAACAGAAACTGGTTGCGAATGCGCTCCACTAAGGGTTCTTCCGGGCCCAAAACGCGGCTGCTGCCCAACGCGTCGGTTAGTTCGGCAGCAAGACGTTGGGCCGCCTGACTGCTGATCACTTTGTCAGTGTGGCGAACGGTGAGTTTAATTAACCGCACGAACGGCGGGTAGCTGAAATTTTGCCGTTCCTGAATTTCCTCCTCGTAAAGTCCTTTGTAGTCGTTCTGAATCACTTTTTGCAGAATCGGCTGTTGCGGATTGCTGGTTTGAATCAGCACAGTGCCCTGCCGCCCCGCCCGCCGACCGGCCCGCCCGCTCACCTGCGTAATCATCTGAAACGCCCGCTCCGTCGCCCGAAAATCGGGAAAGTGAATGAGCCGGTCGGCGTCGAAAATACCCACCAGACTAACATTATCGAAGTCAAGCCCTTTGGTAATCATTTGCGTGCCGACCAGAACATCGACCTGCCCGCCTTCAAACTCCTGAATGATTTGCTGGTACGCATTTTTGGCGCGGGTGGTGTCTAAATCCATGCGCAACACCCGCGATTTTGGGAAGAAAATCTGTAGCTGATCTTCCAATTTCTCTGTACCGAAACCAATGGTGCGCACTTTGGTCGAACCGCAGGTTGGGCAGGTGCGTGGTACGCTCTCTTTGTGGCCGCAGTAGTGGCAGCGCAGTTCGGCGTCGCGCTGGTGATACGTCAGGCTGACGGCGCAGTTGGGGCATTCGGCGGTCCAGTCGCAGTCTTCGCACTGCATGTAGGGTGAGTAGCCGCGACGGTTCTGAAACAGAATACTTTGCTCTTTGCGCTCCATGTTGGCCTCCAGCGCAGCGAGCAGAGCCGACGAAAATTCGTTTTTCATCGTCTTCTGCTTTTTTTCCTGATGCGTATTGACCAATAGAATGTTGGGCAACGTAGCATCACCAAACCGCCTGAACAGCTCCACCAATCCGTAGCGACCCTGTTTAGCCTGATAATACGTTTCGAGTGAGGGCGTGGCCGACCCCAGCAGTACTTTGGCCTGTTGCCAGTGGGCCAGCATGATGGCTACGTCGCGGGCGTGGTAGCGAGGGGCCGGGTCGTGTTGTTTGTAGCTGGTTTCGTGCTCTTCATCCACGATGATGAGACCCAGGTTATCGAACGGTAAAAACACCGCCGACCGCACACCGACTACAAACTGATACTGTCCCGACACAACACCTTTCCAGACTTCGACCCGCTCATTATCCGAGAATTTTGAGTGATAAATCCCCATTTTATCACCAAAAACCCGTTGTAACCGCACCACAATCTGAGTGGTCAGGGCAATTTCCGGGAGCAAATAGAGCACCTGCGAACCACTGGCGAGAGCCTGCTGAATAAGTTCGATATAGACTTCGGTTTTGCCGCTGCCCGTAATGCCATGCAACAACACGATGTTCTGGCTTTCGAACTGCGCCATAATCTGCGTCGACGCGGCCTGTTGGGCATCGGTCAGTTTTATTTCCGCCTGTGGGGCGGCATTGTCTGAAAAGCGCGGCTGGATGATCTCGAAGGCCTCAAATACGCCGTTTTTAATGAGCGTCGTCAGCGACGATTGCGACAGTTCATCATCCTGATTCAGAATCGTCTTGTCGAGTCCTTTCTGGTTCAGGGCTGGGTTATGCTGCATGGGCACGTGGCGCAGATACCGCATAATGACTTCCTGTTGTTTGGGCAGTTTTTCGAGTCGCTGCAGCAATACCAGAAGCTGTTCTTTCTCCTCATAGTTACGGTTCAGCCGAACTTTTCGCACCATTTTCGGTACGTATTTTTCCCGGACTTCTTCAAAAACAATAATGGCTTTTTTGCCCACCAGCGACTTAATCAGGGCCGCTACGTTGGTACCCTCGCCCGCCAGTCGGCTGAGTTCGTCGTAGGAGAGAGCGGGGTGTTTTTTGAGTTCGGTGAGCAGTACGCTTTCAAACTCGGTGAGCAGTTCGGGGTAATCGAAATCGGGGTTGAACTGCACCTTCGACTGGCTTGAAATCTTCAAACCTGACGGCAATGCTACGTTCATTACGTCGCCGATGCAGCACATGTAATATTCGGCCATCCACCGGAAAAGCTCTAATTGATAACCCGTTACTAACGGATATTCGTCCAGCACTTCGGTGATATACCGCGCCTGATAGGCCGTAGGTGGCGAATTGTGCAGTTTGGCAACGACAGCCGTTAGCACCCGGCTGTTCTTCTTACCGAAGGGCACAATGACGCGGGCACCAATTTTCAGAATGTCGGCCATTCCGCGCGGCACCCGGTACGTGAACAGTTTTGGTACGGGAATGGGTAAGATTAAATCGGCAAAGAAGGTAACTTCCTCGCTGTCAAATGAAGCGAATAATGTATTGACTTGATTTTCCACAACGCTGGTCGGTAGGATAAGTAAAGATAATTGAAATCCCGACGGACAGCGGCACAGCCGTAAAAAACAGGTGCTGAATAAGTGGGGTGCTCTACTAAAAAACTACGTTGCAAAAAGTGGTCTTAGCGCAACCTTTGAGGGCTTTTTATGTGTTAGAACTCTGTAACGTGTGGTGGAAACCCGCGTGTTTTGCGGGTGAAATCCCGCTTTACTTTATGAAAACATACGACGTCATTATTGTTGGTGGAGGCCCCTGCGGGCTGGCGGCCGGCATCGAAGCAGCAAAGGCCGGACTGAGCCATTTGATTCTGGAAATGGGAAGCCTGACCGAGTCAATCCGGCAGTATCCGCGCCGGATGCGTTTCTTCTCGACCGCTGAAAATATTGAAATCGGTGGCCTTCCGTTTGCCATTTCGGACGTTAAAGCCAGTCGTGACGAAGCCCTTCAATATTACCGGAAAGCGGCTGCTTATTACCACCTGAATTTCAAGCTGTTTCAGGAAGTCTGGGACGTTCAAAAGGAGAACGATCTATTTGTTATTACAACCAAATCCGGTGATCGTTATCGGGCGGTTAAAGTGATTATGGCGACGGGTTATTTTACACGCCCGCGCTGGCTCAACATTCCGGGCGAAAACCTGCCGCACGTATCGCACTATTACGACGAACCATTTAAATACTCGTTTACCAATGTGGTCATTATCGGCGCGTCGAACTCGGCGGTCGAAGCGGCTCTGGAATTGTATCGCCACGACGTAAACATTACGATTGTTCACCGGGGCGAAGATTTTCGGAGTACGGTAAAATACTGGTTAGTGCCGGACGTAAAAAACCGCGTGAAGGAAGGGCGGATAAAAACTGTGTTCGATTCGTGCGTAACGCAGATTGACGCGCAGCATGTGACGGTCAACAACCTCAAAACGGGTGAAGAAACGCAGTTGCCTGCCGATTTTGTGTTTGTTTTGACAGGCTATATTCCCGACGCCGAACTACTACGTCGCTGCGGCATTGATCTCGATCCTACTACGCAGGTTCCGGTTTATGACAAAGAGACGTTCGAGACGACCGTGCCGGGACTATACGTTTGCGGGACGGTGATGGCGGGCATTTATACGGAGAAGGTTTTCATCGAAAATGGCCGTGAACATGCCCAGGCAATCATTGACCACATTATGGGCCGGGAGGTGCACAAAGTAGCCGAACTGATTCAACGGATATAACAGATTGTCAGGAATGGCCAGGGACAGACTGGTGTTGTCAAGTATTGGTAATCAATAGCTTGACAACACCAGTCTGTCCCTGGCCAATTAGGTAGTAAGTTAGCAAGTAGTGTGTCAGAATAAGTAGCTGATATTCACAGGCTTACATCTCTGTAACTTACCCCTCACTACTTATTTAATTAGATAGGGTGTGTTTGGAAAGCATGCGCTTAGCCGCAAACCACCGGCGACGGGAAATGGGCAGTACCGCGCCCGACTTAAGATAAACCAGACCGCCTTTGTCTGGATCCGTGCGCTCGATCCGCTCAATGTACGACAGGTTAACGATGCAGTTGCGATGCAACCGGATAAACCACTCTTCGGGCAGTTGAGGTATGTAATATTTCAGGGTGCGGGGCATCAGCATCCGTTGCCCGTCGCGCCAGTACAACCAGCTATAATTGCCGGTGGCCTGCAAAAACATGAGGTCCGCTACGGGAAGGGCAAGCTGGCCGCTTTCACGTACGTACATTCTGATTGAGTCCGTTGGTAACAGAGGACTTGGGGAGGTGGTGTAAAATTGAGGATTCATGAACAGGTGACTGGATAAGTTAGACTGAAACCACGTTTGGAATTGACAATGCAGAGCGTAATACTTACATATGTCATGCTCAAAAGTAGCTATCTGCATTGGCGAAAGGGGATTTATGTTGCCAGTGACCCTACGTGATAGCTGAGTAGCACTATATGGTAAGTGAACGACATGAAGATCCGTTTGCCAGAGTATCCGCACCAGTCAATAGGCCTGTAATTACCCGTTAAAGCCATATTTTACCTGCATCGCTTTAATGAATATGAGACCGTTTTCGGCGATATCCCATGGGTCATTGTACTCCCGCCAGACGTTGATCGAGTTGGCGAAATCAATGTCGTTTCGCGTAAATGCTTCGATAGTCATCCAACCGTTATACTTCAATTCGGCTAATGTTCGGAACGTATCATCCCACGGAATATGGCCATCGCCGGGCGTTCCCCGGTCGTTCTCGCTGATGTGAACGTGCGCCAGAACCGACGCAATTGTTTGTATGGCGTGGGGGAACCGTTTTTCTTCGATATTGGCGTGGTGCGTATCGAACATAGCTCGCACATTCGGGTGGTCCGCTTTGTGAATCAGTGTTGACAACTGTTCCATCGTGTTGCAGAGGTAGCATTCAAACCGGTTCAGGGCTTCGGGGGCAAGCACAATGTTGGCCTGCCTGGCATACTCCCCCACTTCGTGCAGTACCTCCGCACTGTGGGCATATTCGGCAGGCTGAGGCTCCCGCTTGCTGAACGTGGCAAAGGCCGAATGAAAGGGTCCGCAAATCACGGTGGCTCCCATTGCATGCGCCCGGTCGACGACGCCTTTCAGATGCGCCACCGCCTGCCGACGCACACTAGCCGACTCGCTGGCCGGATTTTCGTCGGGTCCCACCACCGTCACGGAGGTACGTTGCAGGCCAGTCTGCGTCAGGTGGTCGCCAAATTTCCGGTAAACATCAACGGCCTGATTATCAATGAAACACTCCACGCCATCGTAGCCAATCACCTTCAACCGATCAGCAATCGGGTTCATGTCTTCGGAAATGGCGGCGGTCCAGACCAGTAAATTAAAGCCAACAGGCGACGTGGTTGGGTAAGGCATAAAGTCAGGGAAATTGTAAACGGGGGATAACTTACAGGCTTTCTGTCATCCCGACGACAGGAGGGATCTTGAGGTTGGCCTAACGCAATTGTATGGGAAACTCAGGATCCCTCCTGTCGTCGGGATGACAAAAAGACGACTCTTACTTTTCCATCGGATGCTCTTTCAGCAACTGCTCCGGCGAATAAAAATCGACTTTACTGGCTGTTGCTGCCCGCACTTTTTTAACCTGACCGGGCGTGATGGCGGGCGCTTCATTACCAAATGAATTGCGGACGTAAGTTAATACCGCCGCAATCTCCCGGTCTTTCAACAAGCCACCAAACGGGGTCATGGGCACCTGCCCTGGGTACGTCTTTCCATTCACGTCAATCGGCCCCATCACGCCTTTCAACGCCAGTTTGATCAGACGATCTTCATTGCCAGACACCCATTTTGTACCTCTTAACGGCGGGAAACCCGACGCGTCAAGGCCCCGTCCATCGGGCTGGTGACAGGTGGAACAGTAGCCCTCCCGGTTATAAATTTCACGTCCGGCCGTAAACAGAGCCAGTTCATCGCCTTTCAGTTTCGACTTGGCCACCAGATCTTTTTTCTTGTTCACGTTCACCCCGTTCAGGTGCGCAACCGCCGTTTCGTGGGCATGCACCGACCAGTCGTCGAGCGGTTTTTTTACCGCTTCGGCCAGAATGGGCAACCCTTTTTCTTTACCGATCCAGGAGGCGGCCACGGTAGCTGCCAAACGTACCCGGCTGTTCTCATCGCGAACGGCCTGCATCAGCAACTCGGCCTGATCGGCCACCTGATGGCCCGTGTAGCGAAGCACCTGAACGGCAGCGGCGCGGGCACGGTAGTCACTGGCTTTCAAGAGGTTACGAAGCAATTTTTGGTCGACTTTATTCATACCCCAGCTTACCCAGAGTCCCTCCAGCAGGTGGTGTTCGTAGCGGGGGTCTTTTTTGTCCAGACGCGCTACCCAGGCCGTCAGTCTGGTCATTACGTCGGTGGCGTTGCGTCCCCGAAGCTCAGAACGGGTGCGATACCGGGTGCGGTATTCGGGCAGTTTCAGGTTATCGAGCAATTGGTCGATGCTGGCTCTGTCAATGTTGGCGGGCGTCACCAGCGGGCGGGATGGGTACGTTATCCTGTACACGCGGCCCAGCGAATGGTCGCGCAGGGGGTCGCGGGCGTTGTGCTGCATGTGGCCGATCAGGATGTTGTGCCAGTCGATGAGGTAGAGCGATCCATCAGGCGCAAACTCCATGTCCACGGGGCGGAAATTGCGGTCGTCGCTCACCACCAGATCCTGCCGGTGTTTGCTTTTATACCCCGTCCCTGCATCAACCAGCGTGTGCTGTTTAGTGCCCAGAAAACCAATGGTATTGTTGATTAGAAAATCGCCCTGCACGTCGTCGGGAAAATGGCGGCTCGACACAAATTCCAGCCCCGACGTGGGACGTACCCGGTGGGCTTCTTCTACCAACTGCGCCGATTTGTGGGTGGCTTCCCCGTAGCGCGGCAACACCGATCCGGGCATCATCCAGCGCACATCCGGGCTTGACGTTTCGGCAAAAAAGGGCTGCCCCCAGTCGTCAAACGCAATGCCCCAGGGGTTCGGAATACTGAGTTGTGCAGTGCGCTCCAGCTTACGAAGTTGAGGCGAATACCGGTAAAAACCGCCGTTTGTAGCCCGTACAGGCCCATATGAGGTTTCGATGTTGGTATGCAGAAAAACACCCTCTCCCGAATAAATTGCCCCCGATGGATCAACGCAGAACGCGTGGCTGTTGTGGTGTGTATCGTGGTCGTCGTAGCCGCTGAGCAGGATTTCGCTTTTGTCGGCTTTGTCGTCGCCATTGGTATCGGTAAACAGCTTGAAATTGGTTCCCTGCGACACGTAAACGCTCGTTTTGCCGCTTTGGTCTTTGGCGATTTCAAAGCCAAGCGGCAGGTGCAAACCGTCGGCAAAAACGGTCTGCTTATCCGCCTTTCCGTCGTTGTTGGTGTCTTCCAGAATCA
>JANPJE010000107.1:0-3875 GCA_031425355.1 Spirosoma sp.
GGCGTTGCGTTAGCCAAATCAATCGATGCCGTGCGCGACATCACGAAAAACCTCATTGGCAACATTCTGGTTACCCACCAGACGGGGCCAGAGGGCAAGCGCGTTAACAAAGTGCTCATCGCCGAAGATGTGTATTACCCCGGTCCGTCGGAACCGAAAGAGATGTACATCGGCATCCTGCTCGACCGTGCCAAAGCCTGCAACGTAATCATGGCCAGCACCGAAGGCGGTATGGACATCGAAGAAGTTGCCGAACATACGCCCGAAAAAATCGTAAAAGAATGGATTGATCCGGCTGTTGGTTTGCAATCCTTTCAGGCACGGAAAATAGCGTTTGGACTGGGGCTGGAAGGAGATGCGTTTAAGGAAATGGTTAAGTTCATAACCGCGCTTTATAAAGCGTATGTGGATACCGACGCGTCGATGTTCGAGATCAATCCAGTGCTGAAAACGTCGGATAACAAAATTCTGGCCGTTGACGCTAAGGTAAACTTAGACGACAACGCACTGTATCGCCATCCTGAGCTGAAGGCTATGCGCGATCTGGCTGAAGAAGATCCGCTCGAAGTGGAAGCATCGGCCAGCGACCTGAACTATGTGAAACTCGACGGTAACGTAGGTTGCATGGTGAACGGCGCGGGGTTAGCCATGGCAACTATGGACATCATCAAACTGTCGGGTGGCGAACCGGCCAACTTCCTCGATGTTGGGGGCGGAGCCAACGCCAAAACGGTGGAAGCAGGTTTCCGGATTATCCTGAAAGATCCCAACGTAAAGGCTATTCTGATCAATATTTTCGGGGGTATTGTGCGCTGCGACCGCGTAGCGACGGGCGTTGTGGAAGCCTACAAAGCCATTGGCGACATTCCGGTTCCGATCATTGTTCGTCTGCAAGGCACCAACGCTGCCGAAGGCGCAAAAATCATCGACGATTCAGGACTGAAAGTGCAGTCGGCAGTGGAGTTGAAAGAAGCCGCCGAGAAAGTACGTCAGGTTGTTGCGTCACTGTAACGTCTTCGCCAGCAGGATGCTGGTATCTATAAACACGAAAACGCCGGAGCGCAAGCCCCGGCGTTTTCGTGTTTATAACTGCTGATTTACACCGGGTTGAAGCCCGGTGCAAGTGATTGGCACAGTGAATGATGACCTGCACTGAACGGACGGCCGTTGCCGTTTCAACCCGGTGTAAATCAGCAACTGCTCAATCACGAACCCTGTTTGTAATACTTCATGGCTTCGGGCAGCAGCTTCTGCAAATCAGAAATCCGGCGTTGATCGGAAGGGTGCGTCGAGAGCAGTTCAGGCGGTTTTTTTCCGCCACCCGCTTTCGCCATCCGTCCCCAGAAGTTAATCGCTTCCTGTGGATTATACCCCGCCATTGCCATGAATATCAGGCCCAGTTGATCAGCTTCCAACTCCTGCTTACGGCTGTGCGGCAACGCCCGGCCCACCTGATACCCAATGGGCAAAGCTGCTCCTACTGCCTGAAGCAGAATTGCGTTTACCTGATTGCTGCTGTTTCGTGCGGCCGTACCGGTTACCATTTGTCCACCCTGAATCAACCCACTCGCCAGCAGCCCTTCGCTCATGCGTTCGTTGCCGTGCTCAGCAATGGCGTGCGAAATTTCATGACCCATAACGGCAGCAGCTCCGGCTTCGTTTTGGGTGTACGGCAGAATTCCCGTGTAAAAAGCGACCTTTCCGCCGGGCATACACCAGGCGTTGACCTGCGGACTTTGGATCAGATTGAACTCCCACTGGAACCCCTGTAGGCGATTCGCGTAGTTGTTGGCGGTCAGGTATTGTTCCATTGCCTGACGCAGCCGATTTCCAACACGCCGGATCATCTCAGCGTCATTCGTACCCCGAACAACCCGGCTGGTATCCAGAACTCCTTTATAATTTGTAAAACTCAGCGGCAGTAACTGATCATTGGGAACCAGTTTCAACTGGCTTCTTCCCGAGATGGGGACTTTCTGACAACCGATGGCAAAGCCGATAAACAGCATTGCAATTAGTGCATTTTTCATTCTTCGTTTGGTTTATTTCTGACTTGATATTCTGACGTATAATGACCCCAAACGTACCATGTTTGTTCAATTTTTTATCAAACCGGTGCGGTCAGGCCCTCTTTAGTCCTTAGATTTGTGGTCTTTGGGTAGGTTTAATGGATGGCGGGAGAAAACCCGCATGTACTGATAATTAAGCGCGGATTTTCACGGCAACGGCCGACCGTCCGCATTACGTCTATGAAAATTATTTGCGTTGGCCGGAATTATGCCGAACATATCAAGGAGCTCAACAATGAACAGCCCGACGATCCGGTCATTTTCATGAAGCCCGAAACGGCTATTCCGTTGAAACACGATCCTTTTTTCTACCCGGATTTCTCCACTGATGTGCATTACGAAGTCGAGATTCTGGTAAAAATTAACCGGGTTGGTAAGAACATCGACGAGAAATTCGCACACAAGTACTACGACGAAATAGGCGTTGGCGTTGACTTTACGGCCCGCGATATTCAGAGTAAACTCAAAGCCAAAGGATTACCCTGGGAACTGGCTAAAGGCTTCAATGGCTCTGCTCCTATTTCGGGCTTTGTGCCGAAAACCGATTTCGCTGATTTACAAGATCTAAATTTCCGGTTAGACGTTAACGGCGAAACCCGCCAGCAGGGCAACACGAGCCTGATGCTGTTTAAAATCGATTACCTGATTTCGTTTGTATCCCGGTATTTCCTGTTGCAGCAAGGCGACATTCTGTTTACCGGAACACCCAAAGGCGTTGGTCCTGTACAAATCGGTGACCAGCTTACGGCTTATATCGAAGACAAACCGATGCTCACGTTCGACGTAAAATAAGCGTTTAGGGTTGGATTTTCGTTAGAAATAACCTTGTCAACCAATTTATCCACCCCGGCAACGCATCCAATTTATTCGCTTTTGAGACAAGTACTAATTTATCAGTTGCTCACCGTTTTACTGATCGCTATTCCAGCAGTCGGGCAAAACGTACCGAAGTCAACCTCAGCCAGTCCGGCTGTTCAGACCGGCTATATTCAACCCGGCACCGTCGAGGCTGGTTATTTTCTGTTTCCGATTCAGCCGGGGGCGGCCAACTCGCTATCGGGCGGCATGGGCGATCTTCGTCCCAATCACTTCCATGCGGGCTTAGACATCCGTACGGGCGGGCGCGAGGGACTTGATGTTCACGCGGCTGCCGATGGGTACGTATCGCGGATTGCGGTCTTCACGGGTGGTTATGGCAACGTTATTTTTATTAAACACCCCAATGGCCTGACAACGGTTTACGGCCACCTCAAAACCCTGAACGATACGCTTGGCACCTACCTCCGCGACCAGCAATATCAGAAAAAGACTTTTGAGATTGATCTGCGCCCACAACCGGGCCAGTTTCCGGTCAGCAAGGGCGATGTAATTGCCGCGTCGGGCAACACCGGCGGGTCGGGCGGGCCGCACCTGCACTTCGAGATTCGGGATGCCATAGACAACCTGATTAATCCGCTGCTGTATGAATTTTCGGAAATTCGGGACGAGGTACCGCCTTATTTTGAGCGCATTGCCCTGAAAACTATGACCGCTACGTCGCGCATAAACGGCGAATACCAGCGAATCAGCATCGCACCCACCCGCCAGTCTGACGGTACGTATATTCTTACCAAACCCATTACGGCATCGGGACTGATCGGTTTAGAAGTGCTCGGTTACGATAAAACCAGCGGGTCGCCCTACCGGAACGGGATTAGCTGTCTGGAAATCAGGCTCGATGGACGCGAAGTGTTTGCTTACAATATGAACAGTTTCCCGAATGAGCAATCGCGGTTAATGAATATCCACGAAAACTACGAAGTGGAG
>JANPJE010000108.1:0-16035 GCA_031425355.1 Spirosoma sp.
AGAACGCATCCCCCAGCCCGAAAATCGGCTTGTTGGTTTTCCATTTCCCCCGCGTGAAATCGGGAATTTCGATAGGCTTGCTGCCCCCGGCAATGCTCTGCTCGGACAATGGGCTGATGGCACTCCAAACGGCAGCGTCGTACACGTCGATGGGTACGGGGCCTTTGGCTTTTATAGATTCGATGAACGCCCGAATTACGAAGAAATCAATGCCGCCATGTCCCGCACTTTCAGCGGTCTGGGCGTGGCGTTTCCAGAGCGGATGGTCGTATTTTTCCTGATACGTAGCGAACGGCTCCCAACCGTGCGGCTTCGGCGATACGCCCTCTAAATAAATCATGTCATTGTCGTCCATCCAGACACCGTTGGTGCCCTGCGCCCGGAACCCAAGCGAGTAGGGGCGGGGGGAGTTCGTGTCGTGGATAATGACGATGTTTTCGCCGTTGGCGCACTGAATGACGGTTGTGACAACGTCGCCAAGTTTAAAATTGACGTTGGCATTGGGGTGATTTTGGCCGCCTTTGTCTACTACGTATTTATGCAGCCCCCGACTTTTGGTAGCGGTGCTGGTCAGGTGCGTGAAACGATTTCCCCGGTTGATGTCGAACCAGTGTGCCACTGGACCGAGGCCGTGCGTGGGATACAAGTCGCCGTTGCGGTCCACCGAGTGCTGAGTGCGCCAATGTGCTTCCGAGTACCCTTTCGCACCGAATTCGGCCCCGACGCCCCCAATGGATTTACCATCGTTGAATTTAATATTTCGCAAATCGTGCTGGTAACCGCAGTGTGCATACGTCATTTCGCCGAACATGCCTTTCCGAATCATGTTCAATACGGCCAGCACATCGCGCCGGTAGCAAACATTCTCCAGAATCATACAGGGAGACCCACTTTTTTCGGATGCGTTGACCAGATCCCAGGATTCTTTGAGCGTCACCGTTGCCGATACTTCGATGCCCGCGTATTTACCCGCCTGCATGGTTGCAACGGCCATCGGTACGTGCCATTCCCAGGGCGTCGCAATGATAACACCGTCGATATCATCGCGTTTGAGCATATCCTTAAACGCTTCATCACCTTTGCCATACGCAACCGGAGCTTTTCGGCCCGCCTTTTCAATCATCGCCGTCGTACGCGAAATGGCTTCGGGAGCGGGGTCGCAGATGGCCGTTATCTCAACATCATCGCGGTAAAGTGCCTGCTCAACATGGCTGCGTCCCCGTGAACCAACGCCAATAAACGCCAGCCTGACTTTAGGATCGGCGGGACGCGCGCCCGTCAGGATGGCCGGGAAAATGGACGTGGCTGCACCGGTAAGGGCGGCAGTGCGAATAAATTGGCGTCGGGAAGGGGTTTGCATAGTGATACGTTGCATCGGAAAAGTTCACTTGCCAAAGAACGATGTTTCAGGGCAAAAAACATACGGCAGTAGAACTTTAACCGATAACATACCTGACCAGCACCACTGATGCTCTTAATAATTCCACCAGGCCGACCGGGGATACGTAACACCAACCACCAATGGCTCGCCGATCATGGGCGTTGTTACATCGATTTTTTGTTCGGCAGCGCGTTTCGTAAATCGCTCGATGGGTTCTTTCCAGCCGTGAAGCGCCAAAGAGAATTTCGCCCAGTGAACCGGCAATACCGTTTTCGCTTTCAAGTCCTGCGCGGCTGTGGCCACTTCTTCGGGCAGCATGTGGATGTTGGGCCAGTCTTTGCCGTATTGCCCGCATTCGAGGATAGCCAGATCGAACGGGCCGAATTTATCGCCGATTTCGCGGAAATGTTTACCATAGCCCGAATCGCCACCCAGATACAAATTATAGCCATGCAGGTTGAGCACGAATCCGGTCCAGAGGGTTTTGCCACGTGTGATACTGCGCCCCGAAAAGTGCCGCGCCGGAACCGCCGTCAGGCTAATGTCAGCCGAAACAACTTCGTTCTCCCACCAGTCGAACTCCACAATCCGGTCGGCAGGAACACCCCAGCGTTCGAGGTGAGCACCAACGCCCAGAGCCGTGTAGAATTTTTTAACTCGCGGGATAAGTTTGGTAATTGTCTGGTAATCAAAGTGATCGTAGTGGTCATGGGAGATAATGAGCAGATCTATATCGGGCATATCGTCAGCACTATACACATTCGCGCCCGGAAAGGCCTTCCCAAATAAAGATACCGGCGACGCATTTCCACTAAAAACCGGATCGACAAGAACGTTGATTCCCCGTGATTTAATCAGGTACGACGAATGCCCGAACCACACAATTGTTGGTGTTGAATCGGGTAGCGTTTTGAGGTCGGTTCGGACGGAAGGCAACGGCTTGAGGGGCGTATTGTCTTTCGCTTTATTAACAAAATCGGACATCATGCCGACGTATGACGCGCCTTCCCGCATAACCTCTGTTGGCTCGGGATTCTGGAAAGATCCGTCGCGGTAATTTGGTGATTTCCTGATACGTTCCAGCCGCGATTCGGCGGGGTCGCTCCCGAAGGTGCTTTGCTGCATGAATAGAAAGACACTGGCAAACAATCCGGTAAGTATGAGTACGGTCAGTAGCATAGGTTTCTTTAAACGTTTCATGGGAGCACAACGGCCACTATTGGTGTCGGGTTCCGACGCCCCCGCCTTAATAGACGGGTGGGAACATTACCGGATAAGCGGATGTTATTGATATGAACGGCTTGAATTATTGTTTAACTTTTTATTTGAAACGTTGAACAAAAAGAAAGGGCCGTCGGTTAATACCCTATCAATCGCATACGAAAGAGCGCTCTGGCTACTCGCTCTGCTGTCTGCCTGTGTTGTGCACAAACTTTGTAACGACAGGTTGATCGAAACCTTTTTCGATTCTTTTTATGGACAATTCCCGAACGGAGGTTCTCCGGGACAGTGCCCCACGGGTTGCTGTGTTTCGAAAGGAGCATTTCAACGCGGCTCACCGTCTGAACAATCCAAATTGGTCAGACGAGAAAAACACGCGGGTATATGGCAAATGCAACAATCCCAATTATCACGGGCACAATTACGAACTAATTGTTCAGGTGACCGGCCCTATTGACCCCGAAACGGGTTATGTCATGGATATGAAGTACCTCGGCGACTTAATTAAAGAGCACGTCACAGACCGCTTCGACCACAGAAACCTAAATCTCGACACTGACGAATTTGCCGATCTGAATCCGTCTGCCGAAAACATTGCCATCATTATTTATACCATTCTACGCAACAAACTAAACGAGGCCTTAGACCTTAAAATCAGACTGTATGAAACTGAACGGAACTTCGTCGAATACCCCGTCTAACGGTCGGGCCGCGAACGGTCAGGCCACGAATGGCACTCCTGTAAATGGGTATGCCCTGAATGGACACCAGGCGGAACACGACGAATTAGTCGATGAAATTGGTGATGCCCATGGCGCAGCCTCCATTGATACGCCCATGCGTGCTGATGCCTTCGACATGGACGACGACCTTAAAATTGACCTGATCGAAGAACATTTTCGTGAGATTATGGGCATTCTGGGTCTCGACCTGACCGACGACAGCCTGAAAGGGTCGCCCCGGCGCGTGGCTAAGATGTACGTGAAAGAAATTTTTCGGGGACTGAATCCCGCCAACAAACCCGAGCCAACGCTGTTCGACAATAAGTTTCGGTACAACGAAATGCTGGTCGAGAAAGACATTATCGTTCAGACGTATTGCGAACACCATTTTGTGCCGATTATCGGTAAAGCGCACGTTGCCTACATTTCAAGCGGCAAAGTAATTGGGTTGTCGAAGCTGAACCGGATTGTCGATTATTTCAGCAAGCGGCCCCAGGTGCAGGAACGCCTGACGGTGCAGATTGCCGACGAACTCAAAAAAGTGCTCGAAACCGAAGACGTGGCTGTTATCATTGACGCCAAGCACCTGTGCGTATCGACGCGGGGTGTACACGACATCAACAGTTCAACCATTACGGCTTCGTACAGCGGCAAATTCTCCGACGACGCCACGAAGCAGGAACTTCTTCGCTACGTCGCCCAGCCGAGTATAACAATTTAGTTAAGTTATAAAGTTATAGGGTTATACAGTTGTAAAGTGGCTGGTTATCGGTACTACTTTACAACTCTGTAACTCTATAACTTTTTTATTTATGCAGGGCAAAAATATTCTTATCATTGGCGCGAGTTCAGGTATTGGTCACGCACTCGCTCAGCAACTTCAGGCGCAGGGCGCAACGCTTTTCACCGCCGGACGCACCCAACCCGAGGGTATTCAGTCCACCCACATGACGTGGGACGTAACGCAGACCCCCGCCGTTGACGCCTTTACGCAACTGCCCGACACCCTGCACGGACTGGTTTATTGTCCCGGCACCATCAATCTGAAACCCTTCCAGCGGCTCACGTTAGATGATTATCGGCACGATTTCGAGATTAACGTATTGGGTGCGATAAGTGCCATTCACGCGAGTTATGCCGCCATCAAGAAATCCAAATCGGCCAGTATTGTGCTGTTTAGCACCGTAGCGGCTAAATTGGGGATGGGTATGCACTCATCGGTGTCGGTGGCGAAATCGGCAGTGGAAGGGCTTACCAAGTCGCTCGCGGCTGAACTGACTCCGTTTAATGTTCGGGTAAATGCCATTGCCCCATCGCTGACCGATACGCCACTCGCACAGTTTTTGCTTTCCGACGACACAAAGCGTGAGGCAGGGAACAAACGCCATCCGCTGAATCGCTACGGTACGCCGGGAGACATTGCTGGCATGGCCGCCTATCTCCTCACCGATCAGGCCAGTTGGATTACCGGCCAGATTATCGGCGTCGACGGAGGAATGGGGAGTTTGAAATAAAGGAGAAAAGAAATTCTTACCCCGGACTAAAGCCCGGAGCAAGTCATAACCGAACCAGACGGGTTATGACTTGCTCCGGGCTTTAGTCCGGGGTTTCCTTTATGACTATTAGCTTATCGATTCCTTTTTCATCACCCCATCCACATTGCGCCAGATGCCGAGTGGGTTGGCGTTTTGCAGGGCGGGGGGCAGCAACTCATCTGGAAAACTCTGGTACGTAACGGGACGCACAAATCGCAGGATGGCCCCCGTACCGACCGACGTCGAGCGGCTGTCGCTTGTGGCCGGGAATGGTCCGCCGTGGGTCATGGCTTCGCTAACTTCTACGCCCGTCGGGAATCCACCGAACAAAACGCGTCCGGCTTTGGCCTGTAATAACGAAACCCAGTCAATTTTCGACTGAGTCAGTTCCTCGGGTGTGGCATAAATTGTTGCCGTAAGTTGTCCCTCCAAAGTAGTCAGGCACTCGGATAATTCGGCTCCTGTTTCGCAAACGACGATCAGCGATGATGGCCCAAAAACCTCATCCGTGAGCATCGGGCTACTCAGAAAAATAGGAGCTGTCGTTGTCAAAACCGTAGGTCGTCCTTCGGTTCGGCTGTTATCCATTTCGGTATCGGCTTCAGCCAGCACATGTACACCGGGAATGACCCGATTTTGCTGAACGCCTTTTTGATACGCATGGCAGATGCCCGCGTTCAGCATCGTGGCCGGAACCGACGCCCGTATTTTCTCGGCAACTGTTTCTAAAAAGATGTCTGTTTTTGGTGAACTGAGCAGAAAAACCAGACCCGGATTGGTGCAAAACTGACCAACACCAAGCGTTACTGAAGCCGCCAAACCAGCCGCTACTGTAACCGCCGACTGCGGCCCTGTGTTCTGCTGAATGGCTCCCGGCAGTACAACAACCGGGTTAACGGCACTCATCTCGGCATAGACCGGAATCGGTTCGGTACGTTCCTGCGCCACCCGCAACAACGCCAGTCCGCCCGCCCGCGACCCCGTAAACCCAACAGCTTTTACGGCTGGATGAGCTACTAATTGCTGAGCCACTTCATTGTCGGCGTGGAGCAGCGAAAAAACGCCATCGGGCATTCCGGTTTTCACCGCAGCCGACACGATAGCCTGTCCCACCAGCGTCGATGTGCCCGGATGCGACGGATGCGCTTTCACAATAACCGGACAGCCAGCCGCCAGTGCCGACGCCGTGTCGCCACCCGCCACCGAAAAAGCCAGCGGGAAATTACTCGCTCCAAACACCACCACCGGGCCAAGCGGCACCAGCATCCGGCGCAAATCGACGCGGGGCAATGGCTGACGGTCGGGGAGGGCCGGATTGATACGAGCATCGACCCACGAACCTTCGCGCAGTACGTTGGCAAACAACCGAAGTTGCCCCGTTGTGCGTCCCCGCTCCCCCGAAATCCGTCCCGTTGGCAGGCCACTCTCCAGCACGGCCCGCTCAATGAGTTCATCGCCGAGAGCTTCTATTTCAGCCGCGATGGCATCTAAAAAATCAGCCCGTTGTGCGGATGTAAATTTGGCGTAAGTCGGAAAAGCAGCGGCTGCTTTCTCAACCGCCTGATCGGCCTGTTTGGGCGATACGTTGGCAAATTCATCGTCGAGGTTCTCATGGCGGGCCGGAGCAAACGCCCTGAATAAATCGCCATCACCCGCAACGGCTTCATTGCCTATAAAATTGGTACTGATCTGAGGTTCAGTGGTTGTCATGGGAATACTGGGCCGAAAAATAGCCTGTGAGGAGTTGGAAAATACGTATGAGAGATTGAGTTGCACAAATGACTTGCACCAAGCTAATACCTGATGCAAGTCATTACTCACTGCATCTATGAATTGCGCCGGGCTTCAGCCCGGTGATTGTGAATAATTTACGCCATTGGCCCGACGCGTTCCAGCACAGCTTTGGATTTACGAATGCCTTCATATTCTTCTATGTGATCGCCTTCATACTCGATTCCGATAATGCCCTTGAAACCGCTGTCTTTCACGATTTTTATGATGCGGTTGTAGTCGGTTTCAACACAGTTGCCGTTGGCGTCGAAGTCATAAAATTTGGCCGATGCGCCTTTTGCAAAGGGCATTAGTTCTTTCGTGCCCTGGTAGCGGTCGTACTCTTCGGCGCAGGTGTGTGCTTCGCCCCGCTTGATGCAGAAATTACCGAAGTCGGGGAGTGTTCCTACGTTTTTCATGCCCACTTGTTTCATCACGCCCGAAAGCCACTGCCCGTTGGACGAATAACCCCCGTGGTTTTCGACGATAACATTGATGTTCATGGTTTTAGCAAATTCGCCCAACTTGCTCAACCCCTCAACGGCTCCTTTGGAAACCTCGTCGGCGGTTCCTTTTCCGGCTGCGTTAACCCGGATGGTTTTACAGCCCAGATACTTGGCACACTCAACCCAGCGGTGGTGATTTTCAACGGCTTTCATGCGTTCGGCCGCGTCGGTCGATCCTAAATCACCCTCACCGTCAATCATGATGAGGTGGTTGGTAATGCCGTTATCTTTGCAGCGCGTGAGCAGGTCGTTGAGGTAGGTTTTGTCCTGCGCTTTGTCTTTGAAGAACTGATTAACGTACTCAACAATGCTGATATCGAAGTCTTTACGGGCGATGCCGGGGAAGTCTAAATTGGTAATTTTCTTGGCGAAAAGAGCCTTATGTAATGACCACTCGGCCAGTGAAATATCGAAAAACATCTTTTTCATAGGAGTTTCGGCAAAAGCAGTTGGCAGCAGGGCCATGCCAGCGAGCGAGCCAGCGGCTTGTTTCAAAAACGAACGACGGTCGGTGTTCATAACGGAACGGGTTTGGCGTTTAACAGTTAACGTTTGTACTTTGTAGAATGACTTTCATCAGGTGAAATTTGTACGCTAAACTACAACGTATAAACGTCAACTTACGCACAATATACCCATCCATGATCACACTCGATACCATTCAGGAAGCCCACGACCGTATTCGGCCCTATATTCACCGCACCGCCGTACTGACGAACCAAACCATCAATGAACGGGTGGGGGCGGAGGTGTTTTTCAAGTGCGAAAATTTTCAGAAAATCGGCGCGTTCAAAGCGCGGGGAGGCCTGAATGCAGTGTTGCAGGTGGCTCATAATCAGGAAGGTACTGCCATCACAACCCATTCATCAGGCAATCACGCGCAGGCCATCGCGTTTGCGGCCCGGCAGGTCGGAATGCCCGCCTATATTGTGATGCCCCGTACGGCCCCGCAGGTCAAAAAAGATGCCGTTCGGGGCTACGGTGCCGAGGTAATCGAGTGCGAACCAACGCTCGAAGCCCGCGAAATGGGGGTACAGGAAGTCATTGCCCGGACGGGAGCCGTGCTGGTTCACCCGTTTGACGATGACCGCGTCATTGCCGGACAGTCTACAGCCGCCAAAGAATTAATTGAAGATTTCGGGTCAGATCGCGCGTTCGATGTGATTCTGGCCCCGGTTGGTGGGGGTGGATTGCTAAGCGGAACAGCTTTAATAACGCATTATCTCTCGCCAGCAACCCGCGTCATTGCCGGAGAACCGGAAGGCGCGGCAGACGCCATTCTATCTTTTCGGAGTGGACGTATTGAAAAAGCCCCGTATATCAACACCATTGCCGACGGCTTGTTGACGAACCTCAGCGAGCGAACATTGGCCGTCATCCGAACGTACGTTGCTGATATTCTGACCGTTTCTGACGCTGAAATCATTGCGGCTATGCGGTTCATCTGGGAGCGGATGAAAATCATTATCGAACCATCCTGTGCGGTGCCACTGGCCGTTGTGCTGAAATATAAAGATCAGTTTACCGGACAGAAAATCGGCATTATCCTAACGGGCGGCAACGTCGATTTGGGAAAGTTGCCATTTTGACATCTAATGAAAGACCGAATGCCAGGCTCACCCAACACCATTTCGATCCGATCCATTGCGCCCGAACAAACGTATTCGTTACGTCATTCGGTGCTTTGGCCTAACAAGCCGTTCGACTATGTGAAAATTGAAAATGACGAAGAAGGCCATCATTTCGGGGCGTTTCGGGCTGAAGAGTTAGTGGCTGTAATCTCTTTATTTGTCGATGGAAACGAATCCCGTTTTCGCAAATTTGCGGCCCGTCCTGACTGCCAGCGGCAGGGAATTGGTACGTTGCTGCTGAACCATGTCATTGACGTAGCGAAACAATCGGGAGCAACTACACTCTGGTGCGATGCCCGGCTCGATGCGGCTGATTTTTACCGACGCTTCGGGATGGAGGCCGTTAGCGAAGTTTTTTACAAAGGCCCGATTCCCTACGCCAAATTTTCACGTACCTTGTGAGCGGCCGGTTTTGCTTGACAGGATTTGGCTGAGAGCCGTACCACGGTTACTAAGTGTGTTAAACGTAACCGTGGCACGGCTCTCAGCTAAATCCTATCCAAAACTTTTTCCTAAATCTAAAGTCCTCAAATCTCTATGAAACAATTCCTGAGTCTATTGCTGATAATCAGCTTCGTCGCGGCTGCTTCTGTCGCAAATGCCCAAACTACACCCGCCGATTCGACAGCCCTGAAGGCGTATGCGGGATCTTATACGTTTGCCAGTGGCAGCCCGCTTCAGAAATACATTATCACCGCTGAAAAAAGCGATTTGTTCGGCGAGGCCGATAGCTACGGCAAAAATAAATTGCTTAAGCAAACGAAAGATGATACGTATCAGTCTACCAGTTCGTATGGGTCGATCATTACGTTTGTTCGCGATGCCGCTACGAAATCCATAACGGGTCTGACCATTGCGATTCAGGGTACAGAATTAAGCGCGAAAAAGGACAATCCGTAACCAAATGATTATTCATCGAGTTGACTGTTTAGTTATATAATCGACTCAACTCAATGAATAAACCAGCATTTCTCCTGACAGCCACTGTGCTGACGGTAACGGTATTGGCCTGTAGCCAAAAAAAAGAGACGAATCAGGCTGGAACAACAGTCGCTACCGCCGACACCGCCATCAATCTGCCTGCTCCGTACGTAACAGAGTCGGCCAAAAAATTCAGTAATGTAATTGGCTGGCCGGATGGTAAAACGCCCCAGGCCCCGGCTGGTTTCACTGTGACTGAATATGCCCGCGATCTGGCAAGTCCGCGCTGGCTCTACGTCGCACCCAACGGCGATCTCTTCGTGGCTGAGTCGAATACGGAGCGAAAAGGAGCCAAAAATGCGGTTATCAACGCAGTTACGGGTCGGAATAAGTCGGAACGTAGCGCTGCCAGTGCGAACCGCATTACTCTTCTGCGCGATACCAATAAAGACGGAAAACCCGATCTGCGCGAGGCCTTTTTGACTGGTCTGAATCAGCCTTTCGGGATGCTGGTGCTGGATAATAGTTTCTACGCAGCCAATACCGACGGGTTAATGCGGTATGATTACAAACCCGGTCAGACGAAGATAACCGCTCCCGGCAAGAAGATTTTAGACCTGCCCGCTGGTGGCTACAATAACCACTGGACCCGCAATCTGTTAGCCGGTCTCGACGGAAAAAAGATTTTCATTTCCGTTGGATCAGGTAGTAACGTGGGCGAGAATGGTCCCGAAAACGAACGCCGTCGGGCCGGTATCTTAGAGGTAAATCCCGATGGTACAGGCGAACGCGTTTTTGCCAGTGGGTTGCGAAATCCCGTTGGTATGGGCTGGCAGCCCACAACGAAAACGCTCTACACGGCTGTTAATGAACGCGATGAACTCGGCGATGACCTCGTGCCCGACTACCTGACGAGCGTGAAAGAAGGCGCGTTTTATGGATGGCCGTATTCGTATTACGGCCAGAATGAAGACCCGCGCCGGAAAGGTGAGCGTCCCGATTTAGTGAAGAAAGCGTTGGTTCCCGAAGTGCCTCTGGGAGCACATACAGCTTCACTTGGACTGGCTTTTTACGACAAAGAAAACTTCCCCGCTAAATACCGGAACGGAGCATTCATCGGACAGCACGGTTCCTGGAATCGTTCAGAATTTTCGGGGTACAAAGTCGTCTTTGTACCGTTTCAGGATGGCAAACCCGGCAAGCCGGAAGATTTTCTGACCGGATTCGTGACCGGAAAAGACAAGGATGTCTATGGCCGACCCGTTGGCGTAGCGGTGTTGCCCGACGGCTCGCTGCTCGTTGCCGATGATGCCGCCGGCCGAATCTGGCGGGTTTCTGCAACTAAAAGTCAAGAATAGTCAGGCATGGGTCAGTTGGTCGTCAAGGGTTGTCAGATAATGGTCAGGAGTAGTCAACACCTGACCATTATCTGACAACCCTTGACTATTCCTGACAACACCTGACCATTGTTAAAATTGATACAGCAGCCGCGCCCGTAAGCCAACTGTTGTCTTTGTCTGCCAGTTTGGTTCGGGTTGCGCGGGTATCTGGCTTGCTTTCACAGGTATCGTAAGGACGGGACTGGCCTGAACGACCCAATGGCCGCGCTGCCATTCCAGACCGGCACTCAGCGCAAACGTATTGATTAGGTCAACGGACCGGCCGACACTGTATTTAACTTCGTCAAACCCACGGTGTGGCACAAAAACGGGGCAGTAAAACGTCACATCTTCCGTATTGTTTAACGTCAGGGACGTACCGACTGTTGGCACCAACGTCAGCGCTCGGTTTAGGGAAATCCGGTAGCCGAGTTGTAACGGAATCTGAAGGCGGGTCGCGTTGGCGTCGATGTTCAGAATATCGCGTCTGGGGTCGATTCCACGGGCAAACTCTTTCCGGAAATTCCGGCGCGTACGCACATCGAAATCAAAATCGTTGATGAACGTACCATTGTACGTTGCCTTGCTAAGACCAACGCCCAGTGTCCAATGACTACCAATCAGTACCTCCGTAAACACCCCGACACTCTTCAAACGGGGAGCCATTTCACCACCCACACCCGCTCGAAAGCGCGTTGCTACACGGTCGACGGGCTGGCTGTCGGGTGCCTTTTCGGGGGCTTTTTCAACAACCGGCATAGGTCGTGCTGGCTGCATCCGCTTTGCCCGCTGAGCCAGTAAGGCCGGCCAGTTGATGGCTTTCCGGGCAACAGGTAGGCTTTTCGCCAACTCATACGTTGCCGATGTCCCGGTTTGTTGCCCGGTTTGCTGAGTTATACCGGGTGTTGTTGTTGAAACGGCGTTTTTTGACTTATCGGTCGAATTTGCCGGAGAAGAAACTCCGTTAGCTGGTCGTTTCCCAGCGTATTGATCCTGAATTTTTTGACCTTTGCTGCCGGGTTTATTCGCTGGTTTTATTGTCATTACCGGCGGTGTAGAGCTGTTTTTGTCAATTGTAGAGAGAGTAGAAGATGCACCATACGCGTCTGTTTGTTGGTTTTGGGTTAACGTATCTGATTTGGCAGGTTGATCCGCCGAAACTGGGTTCTGATTCGTTGTGGCATAGCGTTGCGCCGTTTGTGTCTGTAAACGTTCAGTCGGAAGTTCTTTCTCAGGAGGTACTAACCGGGGTTGAGCAGGCACAGCAACGTACCGATCAACGTAAACCGTGTCGCGCTGGGGCCGTATTGTCGATTTAGCATTGGGCATAGCCGTTGAGTTTTCGGATGAGGGCAGAGCCACACGGTCTGTTTGCGTCATTGCCTGGTTGCCAGCGTTCGGAGCCGACAGGCCTGAATTGGCTGGATGGGCCGGTCGCGTCGGATTTTGACGCTGCTGGCTAAGCGTTGCGCGGAGTTGACTGATCTCGCGATACTGCCACATACTAAATGCAACCAGCACAACGGTACTGACCGAAGCTGCGGCCAGTAACCAGGATTTTCCTGACCAAACACCACCGCTAAAGGGCTGACTGGCAGGGGGTGAGCCTGGTTCGGACAGGTTCACCTGTTGAAGCGATTCCTGCATCTTGGTCCAGTCTTTCTCGGCAAATTCGGGTCGAATACTTTCCAGCTTTCGTCGGATACTATCCGTAAATCGGTCAGTTTTCATGATAGGGAATAGTGGCTGTGGAGCCAGTCTTTGTATGGTATGCCTGTTTGATGAGTACTTGTAACTTATGGCGGGCGCGGGCGTAATTGGAGCGTACGGTCGCTTCGTTATGGCTCAAAATGCCGGCAATTTCGTGTAGGCTATACCCGTCTACTACATGCATCATAAATACGGTTCGGTACGTCGGGCTTAACTGCTGCACCAAAGCCAGAATTTCTTCGGCAGCAATCTGATCGACTATGTCTTCGTCAAACGCTACCTGTTCGCCCGTCTCTAACGAAGCGTGTTGCTCAAACCGGTGATTTTTCCGATAATGGCTGATGGCCGTATTGACTAAAATCGTGCGGAGCCAGGCCTTGAACGGCAGCGTTTCATTATAACTATCCAAATGCTGAAACGCTTTCAGAAACCCCTCGTTCAATACATCTTCGGCTTCTTCCACGCTCGACGTATACCGCAGGCAGATGCTTTTGGCGTAGCCAAAAAACTGCTTGAACAGCGTTCGTTGGGCGCGTGGGTCGTTAACGCGGCAAGCCCGGATGACGCTCAGGAGGTCATTATCGGCGAACGGAGACGATTTTCGGAAAAACAAAGTTCGGGCAGATTTACGTAAATACTCCTGATTATAAACAGACTACGCTATAAAAACCCATAACGTTGCATCTATCAGTCAGGTGATTAACTTTTTTTTCGTCTGTTGCCACACTCACACAAGCGACTACGTACTGGTAGAAAACGGGGCTACTCATCCCGTTCTTTAGTAACGAATGAACGTGTTAGTAATTGGCGACGAACATACGTATGGCTACGGGTTGTCGGGCGGGAATTTAAGCTATATAGGTCATTTTATTCAACAAATCAGCCGCACGGGGCGGGCGGTGTCTGTTGAAGCGTATGCTCACCTGACCGTATCGCAGACAATAGCAATACTGGAAAAGTTGCCCCTGAGCCGATATGACCTGATTATGCTCCAGCTTGACGATACACTGCTTCAATCTGCTACGCAGTGGAACGGTTCAGCGGATGTGGCGATGCCGGTCATTGCTGGTCTGGCTGAATCGTTGACGCAGGTAAATTCGCCCAGATTTCGTAGTCGGATATGGTCAATCGGTGAAGCCCTATTGTCAATGATACAGCCTCCACGACCTCTCACGGCGGTGTCTGTATTACTCGATCAGCTTCGACCGTACCGTCATAACGTACTGCTGTTGACGCCCTTTCCGCATCTGGAGCCGGTAAGTGGGTGGCTGCGCAAACGAAGCCGGGCCGTGTTAATGCGCGAGGCACAACGGCGTTTGGTCAGCGTTTTCGACACAAATTCAGCGGTGTGCGCTGGGGAAGAGTATTTTTTGCCCAATGATACCAGACATTTGAATGCTGTTAGCCACGAGTTATTGGGGCGTTCATTGTTTGATTTCTATCAGTCCGCACCAACGATTATCACGGTTCAGGCCATTAGGCGGCCATAATGATTAATCGTTTGGGCAAAAAAACGGGGCGTCGGTTTGAGAACCGGACACCCCGTTTTTTTGCCCTTATACGTATCGCTCCGTGATGTGCCGGGCCAGTTCGTCGGTTTCTATGAGCAGCGGATGACGCGGCTGATTCAGGGCAGTTTCCAGCTCTGCAATGGTGTCTTTGAAGAGCAGATTCACCGGAATTTCGTGGGCTTCCTGTTTGCTTTTAATGTACATCAGAGACGGACGTACCGTACCCGATGCGGCCAGTTCGTTATACTGTTGCTTTGCGGCAATAAAGCCATCGTCGCTGCTCCCAAACGAAATGACCCGCTCCGGTAATGGATTGGCTTTACGGCTTGCCAACCGGGCGTCGAGGTTGGCGAGCAGGCGTTTAAGGTGGAACGTATCTTTGCCCGTACGAATACGCTCACGCAACGACTGCCGAATCAAATACGTTAGCGAATGCGACAGATTCAGGCCAATTTCGGCCATTTGCTTGAAAATCAGCGACGATGGCGACATGCCCGGAATCGTGTTCGGATCATGCAGCAATACATCACCGGCGGGTGTCAAAAACCCATCAATTCGGGAATACACATTAATGCCAAGCCGCGTAAACACCTCAGTTACAGCCAACTGAATCTTACGATTATTCTCTAAACTTGTCTCGACCGGAATGCGCTTTTTGGTCGTGTTGAGTTTATATTTCGACTCGAAATCGAAGCTCGTTACGTTATAAATCTCCGTTGGCGGCAGGGCAATAGCAATCTGGTCATCGTCCTGAATCACCCCGCACGAAAACTCCTGTCCGCTGATAAATTCTTCAAAAAGAACCTCGTCCTCAGCGCTAACAGAACTGATTGTAAGTGAGTGCGGAAAAGCCTGAATAAGCGAATTGAATCGTTCGAGTAACTCTTGCGGGTGCTTAATCACCTCGCCGGTTTGCTCAATCACCACCGGGAAACTTATTCCCGAATCCAGGCTCACCATTTTTTGCGCCAGTTCACGTTTTTCATCGGCTGACAAGGTCGCCCATTCGCTTAGTTTGCTCCAGCCGTCGGGCTGCACGCTCATTGTGAAAAAGCACTGCTCCACCGCCCGGCAGAACTGTGTTAGGTCGGCCTCACGCACGATGGCAACCCCAATGGATGATCCCTGATGCGGTGCTTTAATGACGATGGGTAATCCCAGATGCTCGGTCAGTGATTGAAAAAACTGCGCTTTATCCGTCTGTTCATACGTGTCACGGCTGATGGTGGCGGTTTTTTTTTGTTGGCCATTCGCCAGTGCAATCAACTCGTTTTGCAGAATTTTATTTATCCCTACCGCCGACCCCACAAGGCCCGGACCCGTGTAGGGCATTTTATACCATTCCAGCAATCCCTGAATAGCTCCATCTTCGCAGTCGGGGCCGTGCATGGCCAGAAACGCCAGATCGAAATGGTCGCGGAACTGTTCGGGCCGCAGTTCGGGTAGGATTGCGTCGAGAACATAGGTGCCCTGCGACTCGTCATAAACCAAAAATCCTGATTCATCCTGTGGCAGTGCGTCGCGCAGGGAAGGGAATTGCAGAAAGTCAGGCGTAACGAGCCGGAACCGACCGCGTCCATCCACGAATACCAGAACTGGCTCGAACAAACCTTTATCTAAATTCGCCAACGCCGTGCGGCCACCCGCAAACGACACTTCGCGCTCCCGTGCCGGGCCACCAAAGAAGATGCCTATTTTCACTGAATTAAGGGATAATTACGGGTGCAAAGAAACAAAAAAGCCGCTTG
>JANPJE010000109.1:0-6437 GCA_031425355.1 Spirosoma sp.
GGATCAAAACGTCCGTTCGAGTGTTGTGCAATGGTTTTCGCTTTTTGCAGCACATCGAATAGCTCCCCCGAAACGGGCACCCACGTACCGGAGCCGCTGGTTGCCGAGAGCCGGTTAATTTCAGACCCATCCAAATAATCACTCATAATCTGATTCAGCGAGTCCATCCGGGCCGAAACAGCGGCATTGGCACGTTGAGCAGTGAGACTGTCGGGAGCGTAGAAAATGACGTTAAATTGCGTACCCATCAGGCCCCGGCGGAACGAAAACCGGGACAAATCGGGCTGCGAAATAGCCTGTTTCGGCCAAAGAACAGTTACTATAGCCAGACTAATCAGGAAGCAGAAAGACAAACGGGCGTTCAAGGTGTTTTAGCGGAGCAGTCCTCTCAAATCGACGTATCAATGGTTACCATAAAAAATAAATTCATATTACTGGCGGCTGGTTTTTGGCTATCGGGACTTGTCCTCACTGGTTTAGGTGCTTATGGAAAAAGCCATCAATGGGAAGCGACGGGCACATTGCTTACCGTTGGCATCTCCGCCCAGGCCATTGGTTTCGGCTTTCTGGGCTTCGCCATTATGCAGGCCGTGTTTCGGAAGAAATAGGTGGATAGGTCTGCATTATTTACCCGTAAAACAGTATAATATCAATTCCTCCAGCCGCACCTGCACCCATGATAATCACCCACGAAAATACACTCTTGAATTCATTGAGGGGGAGATTACGTAGCAGAAAATGGAGACCTACATGGATAACCATAAACCAATCCAGCCAGAGTATTAATGTGCTCTTTCCGCCAGAAGCAATACCCGACGATAGGCCAATGAATAAAAAAGCATAGAGCGGTATGTGTGCCAAAGTAAACACAACAAATCCGCGCCGATCATCTAAGCGGGACAAAAACGGCAGTATCCGCCACTCATTCAGCCTTACGGCGTCCATCTCGTGAACCAGTAATGTTGAGAATCCTATCCAGAAAAAAAAGTTTTCGCCCATCACCTGTCAACGTTAGGTAGTCTCACTCTACACCCGCGCTGCTTTGTCCCGCAAATACATATCGGCAAGCACCAGGGCAGCCATCGCTTCGACAATAGGTACGGCGCGGGGAACCACGCAGGGGTCATGTCGCCCTTTGCCCGATACCGTTACGGGTTGACCGTTTACGTCCACGCTATCCTGATCCTGCATGATGGTGGCAACGGGTTTGAACGCAGTGCGGAAATAAATATCCTCACCATTGCTGATCCCCCCCTGAATGCCGCCCGACTGGTTGGTTCTCGTGCGAACGCGGCCTGTTTCGTCGGTATAAAACTCGTCGTTATGCTGCGAGCCATGTAACTCCACTCCCGCAAATCCGCTGCCGTATTCAAACCCTTTTACAGCGTTGATACTCAGCATCGCTTTGCCTAATTCGGCATGAAGTTTATCGAAAACGGGTTCGCCCCAACCAACCGGAACGCCCGTTATGACGCAATCGACTATGCCCCCGATTGAATCCCCCTGTTTGCGGGTCTCGTCGATGTAATGAAACATCCGTTCGGCGGTTTCGGGGTCGGGGCACCGCACGGCGTTTTCTTCGGCCAGGGCCAGCGTTAGTTCAGCATATGGCTTCTCAAGCTTTAGCTTACCCACCTGCGAGACATACGCCTGAATCTGAACACCCTGTTGCGCCAGCAGGAGTTTGGCAATGGCCCCGGCCGCCACGCGAGCCGCCGTTTCGCGGGCCGACGATCGCCCACCACCCCGATAATCGCGGGAGCCGTATTTGATCTGGTACGTATAATCTGCGTGGGAAGGACGAAACTGTTCGGAGATGTGGCCGTAGTCCTTGCTGCGCTGATCGGTATTGCGAATCAGCAACGCGATGGGTGTACCCTGGGTTTGACCGTCAAATATGCCCGATAGTACCTCAAATTCGTCGGCTTCACGCCGTTGCGTTGTGATGCGCGACTGACCGGGTTTCCGACGATCTAATTCATGCTGGATAAAATCAGTGTCGAACGGTAACCCGGCCGGGCAACCATCAATGACAACACCGATACCCGACCCATGCGATTCACCGAAGGTAGAAATCTTAAATAATATTCCGTAAGTACTGCTCATACTGGCGCTTTAGGGATTTATAGCCGATGGGTAGACGGATGAAAAAGGACTGGTGTTACCCGGCATCCCACCTTTCTTCCACTACGTTTGCTCAATCTATTTCTTAAACAACACAAAAATCATTCCCAGCAACATACTCACAATCAACACATTGGCGACGGCTCGAATCAACGTTGACAGGCTAATCGGATGACGCGTACTGTCCATCGCTTCAATACCCGCATACAGCGTGTTGCCTCCCACTACATTCGGTGTGCCCTCATTGGCCGCTGTTACACTCAGGCTGGCCGGATTGCTTATGGCTGCCGACCTGCTCCCACCAACCTGAAGAGTCAGTTGTGGTAGCAGCGTGTCATACCGGGCAGTTTGCGGGTCGAAGTAAATCCATTGAAAACGATTTGCCAATGATACAGAACCATTTTGGCGGGGCACCATGAAGTAAGCGAACGTCTTGTGGCCCGTTATTTCATTGCCTGTGTGGTTAATCGTATGCCGCTCTTCAGGCGGAAATACATCGAGTTCAGCACTTTCGTTCAGCATAGCCGGAGCCGGCAGGGTAGCTACGTTACCCTGACCCAAAATCGAAAATGTATAGCGCACACTCTTTCCGGCCATTACCCGCTGCCGATCCAGCCCCTCGTCTAACCGGAACGTTCCGACCGGCACCCGGCCCCGTAACGGGTGTGGCGGCAGTGCTCTAACCGCTACCGTAAGCGGTTTACTGGTGAATACAACTGGCTCAGGGCGCGACGATGGCAGACCAGTAACGGGTCGACTCTGGTTCAACTGAAGCGACACGGCGGGCAATTGCCATGATTGACTTGACAACGGAAAAAAGATGGACTGGAACAGGTGGTACTCCCGGAACTTCTTACCACCAACCACAACAGAAACGGGCTTCAGATCATTAATCGGCAAGTTTTCTTCCCATGAATTTGTCGGGCGAATTCTCTTCGTAATGAGTTGCAATTGCTTATCGAGGGCCTGAAAATCCAGCACGTACGGATAATTGTCAGCCACGAAGAACGATAGGGTGAGCGCCACGCCCTCCCCTGAATAAACAACTGATTTGGACGGGCGAAGTGATAGAAATGCCGACCCCGCCGTTACCACAACAGCCTTGTTTAGTGACGCAGACGCTCCGGCTGGCGGTTGAACAACCAAGGTAGCCCCCTCCGAGCGAATCGTTTCGCCACCGATATTGACGGTAAACGGAAGTAGTCGAAAACGACCGGGTGCCCGCGCCTGATAACTTTGGGTAATGATCTGATTGGTAACGCTTTTGCCACCAACATCGACCGGTGTAATACTGGTCGAAATTCCTTTTTTAGAGAAACCAATGATATCCGGAAAGGCAACCGTTGCACGTGTCTCGCTGTTCGGAATAATAATCGAAATAGTGAAAGGCCGTTCAATCGGAAAAGTTGTTGCTGCCAATTCAACAGACGCCACATTATCAACGGATTGACTCAATGCAGCAAAAGAGACACAAAAAAATAATACAAGAAATTTGCGGAATATTGCAACGAACATTGTTATTTTTGAGCAACAAAACACAGAGATAAGCCGTTACGGATAAAGTATCAAAGTTACGAACGAAGTGTTCATCCTCTTTTAAAACGCCTGACTTCTTCATCTAAAAAATGTCACTCTATGCTTTCCATGCTTGAATACATCAAAACGATCCTTCAGAAGGTAAGTTTTGATAGGGGTTTGTTCGAAAAAGAGTTGGCTAAAGCCATTAAAATGCTCATTCCCAAAGAAGTAAGACAGCTTAGACGCTGGTGCTACGCTCAGTTTGGGAAAATGTACCGCGTTGTTTTGAATCGTACGTTCGCACGGGTACGTTTCACCTGACGAGGTAATCTTATCTTCCTGATAGTTATAGGCCCCGGTTGTAAAGCCGGGGTTTTTCATTGCAGCACTACGTTACAACGTCACCTTCTCCCGCATTTCCGGGATATCAACGTTCGCAAATCCGGCGTCTTCCAAATGACCCTTCCAGATAACCTGTTTGTCGTAATCGCCGTGAACGAGGAAAACCCGTTTTACCTGAGCTGAGTTCTGGCAGCTCAACACCTGAAGCATCTCGCGGTAGTCGCCGTGGGCCGAAAAGGAGTCCATGATGGCAACGCGGGCAACAACGGGGTAGCGTTCGCCAAAAATAGTTACCTCTTTGTCGCCCCGTTTGAGCGCACCCCCCAAACTGTTGGGCGACGCATAACCAACCATCAGGATCGTGGTATTGGCTTTCTCGATATTATTTTTGATGTGGTGCTTGATGCGACCCGCTTCGGCCATTCCCGACGGCGCAATAATGATGCAAGGCTCGTGGCTATTGTTGATCGCCTTCGACTCCTCCACATCCGTTACGTAATGCAGATTCGGAAACTGAAACGCATCGCCATCTTTTTTGATATACGCGAGAATATCCGGGTTGAAATCTTCTTCATGGTCTCGCATAACCTCCGTTGCTTTTACCGACATCGGACTGTCGATATAGACCGGCAAACGGGGCAAACGGCCTTCGTTCGATAGCTGGTCGAGGGCATAAATTAACTCCTGCGTCCGGTCAACAGCGAAAGCCGGAATAAGTAATTTTCCCCGTCCGTCAATGCATGTTTCCTGCACAATGCGCAACAGATGCGCTTTCATATCGGGTTCGCTTTCGTGAAGCCGGTCGCCATACGTCGATTCGCAAATGATGTAGTCTGCCTGCGGAAACGGAACGGGCGACCGCAGAATCTTGTCATCGGGACGCCCGATATCGCCACTAAAATAAAGCTGTTTTTCGGCGTTGTTCTCCTTAATCGTCAGGCTGACGGATGCGCTTCCGAGCAGGTGGCCCGCATCGGTAAGCAAGCCAGTTACTTCATCACAGATCACAAACGGTGTGTTGTAATGAACAGGGCGCATCTGGCCGAGGGCTTTCGTTACGTCGTCTTCATCATAGAGGGCTTCCAGTTCCGGTTCACCCCGACGCGTACGCCGTTTATTAACCCGTTCGAGGTCGCGCTCCTGAATTCGTGCACTGTCCATCAGCATTACCTCGCAAAGATCAATCGTGGACGATGTTGTGTAGATTGGCCCGTTAAAACCCTGTCGTATTAATCTGGGAATCAGGCCAGTATGGTCGATATGGGCATGGGAGAGCACCATATAATCGACCTGCGCCGGATCGAAGCCAAATTGCTGATTAAGCTCGTCAGTATTGATTCCCTGAAACAGCCCGCAATCGAGCAGAATTTGCGTGCCGCTGGCCGTTGTAATCAGGTGTTTACTGCCCGTTACGGTCCGGGCCGCGCCGAAAAATTGAATGGTCATGATTTAGGTATGTTCTGTGTGAATCTGTATCTTTCTTTGTGACGTTGTGGTTCAGGATTATGTCACGAAGGCGCACAAAGAAACACAGATTCATGGAGTTAGTCAGGCGATTAATAAAATGGGGCAAAATCATCGGACAGCAAATCCGGCAATCCCGTCTGATGAAAACCGGATTTGCGGTGATATTGCTTTTCTTTAGCCTTGATTTTTTCTTTCCTGTACAGACCAACATCCCTTACTCGACTATCATTACCGCCCGCGACGGCTCCATTCTTCACGCTTTTCTGAGTCGCGACGATAAGTGGCGGATGTATGCCGAATTATCCGAAATCACGCCCACGCTTCGCGACGCGATCCTGTTCAAAGAAGATAAATACTTCCGATATCACCCCGGTTTCAATCCGGCATCCATGGTCCGGGCGGCTGGCCGAAACCTGCTGACCGGTCGGCGAACGTCGGGTGCTTCGACCATTACGATGCAAACGGTCCGGCTGCTCGAACCCCGCGAACGCACGTACGCCAGCAAACTCATTGAATTATTCCGGGCACTGCAACTCGAAATTCATTACTCCAAAGACGAGATTCTGCAACTCTATCTGAATCTGATTCCTTACGGCGGCAACATCGAAGGACTGAAATCGGCGTCGCTGCTATACTTCGGGAAACCACCGCTGTTGCTGAGTTTAGCCGAACTGACAACGCTGACCATCATTCCGAACCGACCGTCGAGTTTACGATTGGGAACACGTAACGCGCTGGTTGTTCAGGAACGCAACCGCTGGCTAAACCGCTTTCGCACAAACTATCTTTTCAGTGAAACGACCCTGAATGATGCGCTGAATGAACCACTTACAGCTTATCGGCGCGACGCCCCCCAACTCGCTCCGCACCTCTCCCGCCGACTGCGGGCCGCGAACCCGGACATGCCCATTATTCAGTCGAGTCTGAACCCATCCGTACAGGCAACCGCCGAGCGATTGGTTCAGCAATATGCGAACCGAATGCGG
>JANPJE010000110.1:0-12296 GCA_031425355.1 Spirosoma sp.
ATACCGAAAGCGACAAGGCGTGGATCGACGCCAAAGAACGCTGGAATAATGACGACCCCAGCGGTTGGGAGTGGCTCGAAGGCGGTAAATCGTTCGTCTGGGTATCCGAAAAAGACGGCTGGCGGCACCTGTACCGCGTCAGCATCGACGGCAAAAAAGAAGTCCTGCTGACGCCCGGTTCGTATGATATCGAGACGATTAGCCTTATCGACGAAAGCACGAACCAGATTTATTTCATTGCTTCGCCCCAGAACACCAACCAGCGGTATCTGTATCGAACCCGGCTGGATGGCAAAGGAAAAGCGGAGCGCGTAACGCCCACCGACTTGTCCGGTACGCACGGTTACACGCTCTCGCCCAACGGTCGGCTGGCCATGCACACGTTTACCAATTACCAGACGCCACCCGTTCGGGAGTGGGTAACTTTGCCCGATCACAAAGCGGTTAATCAGGCTGAAAGCATTGCCGCGCGGATGAAGCCCGTTGCCAAATCGAACGTCAGTTTCTTTAACCTGACCACCGATGATGGCGTGAATCTGGATGGCTGGATGGCAAAACCTGCTGATTTCGACAGTACTAAAAAGTACCCCGTTGTTTTCTACGTATATGGCGAACCGGCGGGCAGTACCGTCAACGATAACTTTTCGGTGGGGCGTAACTCGCTGTTTCAGGGCGACATGGCGAAAGCGGGCTATATCTACGTAGCACTCGACAACCGGGGAACGCCCAACCTGAAAGGAACGGCCTGGCGGAAATCGGTTTACCGGCAGATTGGCCGCATCAACATTCGCGATCAGGCGATGGGTGCCCGGAAATTATTTACCAAACATGCCTTTATTGACACCAGCCGCGTGGCCGTTTGGGGCTGGAGTGGGGGCGGCTCCACGACGCTGCATCTACTGTTTCAATACCCCGATATTTACAAAACCGGCATCGCCATTGCTGCCGTTGGTAACCAGTTGTTTTACGACAATATTTATCAGGAACGCTACATGGGACTGCCGCAGGAAAATCGGGAGGACTTTGTTGCGGGATCACCTGTTACGTATGCCAAAAATCTGCGCGGAAATCTGCTGTATATTCACGGCACCGGCGATGATAATGTGCATTACGACAACGCCGAACTGCTGATAAATGAGTTGGTGAAATACAACAAACAGTTTCAGATGATGCCTTACCCGAACCGCTCGCACGGCATTTCCGAAGGTGAAGGAACGAGGCAGCACCTACAGACACTCTACACAAATTACCTGCTTAACTACTGCCCGCCGGGAGGGAGATAAATAGTTTGTGGTTTGTAGTTGGCTAACCGGTCGGAATGCCGCATCACTGCCGGTGCAGCAAGAACAGCAAGCGTTAGCCAACTACAAACCACAAACGACAAACGTTAGCCTACAAACATGCGCTTACTCGCCTACTGTCTACTGCTTTTCCTATTGAACACGTTCAGCGTTCGAGCGCAGAAGTACGAATTTACCCACGACGATACGTTGCGTGGCTCCATTACACCCGAACGCGCGTGGTGGGATCTGGCTTTTTATCACCTCAAGGTTCGTGTTCAGCCCACCGACAGCACGCTCACCGGCTCAACCCTGATTCGGTATCGGGTGCTGAAACCGGGTCAGGTTATGCAGGTGGATCTGCAACGCCCGTTGCGGGTATTGCGCGTGGAGCAGGACGGCAAATCGCTTTCCGTTCGGCAGGATGGCAACGCATACTTCGTGACGCTGAGCAAGTTACAGCAGCCGGGTCAGACAGAAGCCATAACCGTTTTTTATTCCGGAAAACCGCGCGTAGCGAAACGCCCGCCCTGGGATGGCGGGATGGTGTGGTCGCGCGACAAAGTCGGTAACTGGTTCATTGCCACGGCCTGTCAGGGGTTGGGTGCCAGCGCGTGGTGGCCCTGCAAAGACCATATGTACGATGAACCGGATTCGATGGCGATTAGCGTGACCGTTCCCGAAGACCTGATGGATGTCTCGAATGGCCGACTGCGTCAGGTAACGACCAACGCCGACCATACCCGCACGTTTGACTGGTACGTAGTGAATCCGATCAATAATTACGGCGTCAATCTCAACATTGGGCATTACGAGAACTGGTCCGAAACGTATGCTGGTGAAAAAGGGCCGCTTTCGCTGAATTACTACGCCCTGTCTACTCATGTCGATTCGGCCCGGACGCAGTTTCGGCAGGTGCCCAAAATGTTGAAAGCATTTGAGCATTGGTTTGGACCGTATCCGTTTTATGAAGATGGATATAAACTGGTCGAGACGCCTTACCTCGGTATGGAACACCAGAGTTCAGTGACGTATGGAAATCGGTTTCGGAATGGGTATTTAGGTCGCGACCTGTCGCAAACGGGTTGGGGTTTGCTCTGGGATTTCATCATTGTCCATGAGTCGGGGCACGAGTGGTTTGCCAACAACATTACGTATAAAGATGTGGCCGATATGTGGATTCACGAGAGTTTTACGAACTATTCGGAGTGTCTGTTTACTGAATATTATTACGGCAAAGAGGCTGGGGCGCAGTACGTAATCGGGTGCCGGGCCAACATTCGCAACGACCGACCCATTATCGGTACGTATAACGTGAATCGCGAAGGCTCCGGGGATATGTACTACAAGGGCGGTAACATGCTCCATACCATCCGGCAGTTGGTGGGCAATGACGTGAAGTGGCGGCAACTTTTGCGGGGTATGAACAAAACGTTTTATCACCAAACCGTTACGGCCAATCAGATCGAGCAGTACATGACTGAGCAATCGGGTCTGAATCTGAAACCTGTATTCGACCAATACCTGCGCGATGTACGGATTCCAACGCTCGAATACCGTCCGGTTTCCACAGGCATTCAGTACCGCTGGACGAATTGTGTAGCCGGTTTTGCCATGCCCGTACGGGTGTGCCTCGGCGAATCGGGGCCATACCATGACCTGAAACCTACATCGCAATGGAAAACGCTGCCTGCTAAAAACGAAACAACGCTCACAATCGACGCCAATTATTACGCATTGAGTAAGGTGGTGAAGTAAAAACTCTTCTCAAATATTCTGGTAATCAGTTAGATACATTTTTCCACTACGTTCACTCAAAAGATTTACTAACGTAGCGCCACAAAACGTAGCTTGCCAGTTATAAAGTCATTCCCCATTCTTACCTAAAAGACGATGCGAACAAACCTAAACCTGCTTTGGGTCGGACTGATTCCGGCTCTGTTACTGACTGGCTGTGGAGGCAATAAGGAAGAAGAGAAAAAAGACGAAGAGTCCGTGTCGACATTGGGCGCCGTGAGTGCCATGAAGGAGATGGCGGCTCAGGCCGAAGAAATGCAAAAAAACGGCCCTGTCGAAACGGTTAATTTCCGGGTACTAAAAGAACTACTACCTGCCGATGCTGACGGATTGGCCCGCAAAGAGGCAACCGGCGAGAAAAATGGCGCGGCTGGTTTTACCATCTCCACTGCAAATGGCAAGTACGCCAATGATGATAAAAGCGAATCCATCGAACTCTCTATTGTGGATGGGGGCGGCTCCGCGATGATGATGGGGTTAGCCGCCTGGTCGATAATAGAGGTCGATAAAGAAACCGGAAACGGCTACGAAAAAACCGGTAAAATCGGCGATAATAAATCATACGAAAAGTACGACAACAGCAACAAACACGGCGAAATCGCTCTGCTGGTGAACAAACGGTTTATCGTTACGGCAAAGGGACGGGGTGTGAGCATGGAAAAAATCAAAGCGGCTCTCGACGACGTCGATCTGGATAAGTTGGGCGATCTAAAGTAACTAATTAAAAACAGCAAAGCCGGAGAAACGATCTCCGGCTTTGCTGTTTTTAATTAGTTATGAACGGTACGTTAGCGCGATTGGGCCGCGTTGGCATCTAACCGCCCACCTGTAACCGTTTTGCCACTCAGCGAGGGTGTTGGTACGGCACTCGACAGGATTGCGTTTCTGATCTGCGCGACCGATGCGCCCGGATGCGTAGAAGCATACAGAGCTACAGCACCCGCTACGTGTGGCGTTGCCA
This sequence comes from Spirosoma sp., assembly GCA_031425355.1. Taxonomy (GTDB): domain Bacteria; phylum Bacteroidota; class Bacteroidia; order Cytophagales; family Spirosomataceae; genus Spirosoma. The sequence goes on from JANPJE010000110.1 coordinate 4,039, forward strand.
TCGACGTACCGCTATAGGATGAATACGTATTGTATGCCGTTGTTGAGGAAACGCCTACGCCCGGTGCGCCAATGTCGACCGTGGTAGCTCCGTACTGCGAAAAACTGGCTAAGGCACCGGTGCTGCTAATGGCGGCAACCGCTATCACGTTAGGCAGGTTATAATTCGATGGGTAGCTTGGGGTTGCGTCGTTGTTCGTGCCGCTGTTGCCAGCCGCAGCGATGAACATAATCCCGGCATCGTTGGCCCGGCTGATGGCATTAAAGAGTGCTTGCGAGTAACCGCCCCCGCCCCATGAATTATTGCTGGCGACAATATTGATACCCCTGTTTTTGAGATTGGTGAGGTAGTCTACCGCCTTAACCGCATTGGCCGAGGTGCCGCCGTTTTGACCCAGGAATTTAGCTGAAATCAGGGTTATGCTCCAGTTAACGCCTACTACACCCGTAGTATTGGCCTTTGCCCCGATTGTGCCCGCTACGTGCGTTCCGTGATCGTCCAGATTTCCCCGTGTGCCACCGTCATAAACAGTTCGGTTGTTGTTGGCAAAATCCCATCCATTGCTGTCATCAATGTATCCGTTATTGTCATTATCGACCCCATTGACCGGGTCGTTGGGGTTAACCCAAACCTGACCGCTCAGGTCGGGGTGAGTGAGTTGGACACCTTCGTCAATAATACCTACGTATACAGATGCTGAACCTGTTTTACCGGCAGCCCAAGCCGCAGCGGCATTGCTTCCATACTGATTGGCAGGCGACGTAGCAGGTCCGTACATGCCCCACAGTGAACCGTTGGTGAAAAGCGGATCAGTCGAAACGGCGGTGTGCTTGTAAATGTAGTTGGGTTCGGCAAAGACAACGCCGGGTGTTTTCTTCAGTTCATCAATGGCTTCGAAAACATCTTTGTCCACTTTAACCAGTAAAAGACTTTCTTTTTTGCCGGTGGATTCCATGGCTTTCGTGAGGATTTTTTCAGAGGACAATCCCTTCACCTTGTCAAATGCGGACTGCTTGACGTTCTCCTCAGTATCGTCGGCAAACTGTACGAGCAGTTCGCCCTCTACATAATCCTGGTTCACTTTGAGCCGACCATTGGCATTCGACGATGTTGAGGATGTGACGCCTGGATTAGGGTCGATAGGCTGACAACCCACCAGGTATACGGATGCTGTGAGCGCAATGGCAACCACCTGGGTAATACGAGGTAAATAATTCTTACTGTTCATATATATTGTTTGATTTTCAGAATAAACATAAAGTTAATCTGAATATATAGCAATCATATGAAATTTTTATTCACCTTTTATGTAATAAAATGATAAAACGGTAATTAAGGTGAACGCGATAGCTCACTCTATTTTGTACATAAACTACTCATTTACATTACCCATAAATCAGCTTTCGGTCAACTTTGTCGGGTAATGGGCCTTGGCGGGTGAGTTTGAGTTTGGCCAATGCGGCCCCGGCCCGTGCGCAGTCTTCGGGCGTGTGACCATCTAAATAAGCCGTCAGAAAACCTGCCCAGTACGCATCACCAGCTCCGGTAACATCGACGACGTCAATTTTTTTGCCGGGTATTTGCGTTTGCTTCTGTCCTCCTTCATACGAAACAATACTCCCATTCGGGCCGAGTGTCAAGCAGATAACCGTTGCACCCATCTGGTGAAAATCGGCCAGAATACGTTCCGGTGTTTGCGGTGTTCCGTAGAGCCGCTCGGCGTCGTCTTCGCTGATTTTTACCAACGCTCCAGCCGAGCAGTAATCGGTTAGTACGCGCCAGGCCTGCGCACGGTCGGGCCAGATGCTCGGTGCGTAATTTGTATCGATGGTAACCTGGCAACCCGCAGCCCGCGCTCGCTTGGCGGCATCGACAATGGTATCCTGCGCGGGTTGATGACTCAGAGCGAAGCAGGTTGTATGAAACAACTGTGCCTGCGCTAAAAGCGAATCGGGAAGTTGTTCGGGCTTAAGCTGGCAGTCGGCATTACGGTAGGCGACAAAATCCGGTGTACCCGCCGTTCTGGACACCAATACGATGCTTGTCGGCTCCAGCGGGTCGATGGCAATAAACTGCGTATCGACACCTGATTCTTCAATTTGCCGGGTCAGGTATTTGCCGATGCTGTCGTTGCCAACGCAGGCAACTAAGGCGGCTTTATTACCCAAACGAGCCATGTTGGTTGCCATATTGGCCGGGCTGCCGCCCTGATACCGGCGAAAATCCTGGGCATCGAGCAGGCTCGTCGATACGTGATGACCAATGAAATCGGCCAGTAATTCGCCAACAGAAAGCAGGGCGTAGGGGCGGGGAGGAGTTGCCATGTAAAAAAAGTGTTGCGGTCAGGAAACGCCCGACCGCAACGACAAATGTAGAAAACAGTTTATACTATCAAAACCACTCAATGCCCGCCCGGCCCGGCCGGAGCCACGATCTCATCGGTCGTTTGGGGCGTTTTTACCAGGAAGCAGGAGGCTGCCGCGAGGAGCAGACAAACACCAGCCAGTACGAGTGCGTTGCGCGGGTCATCGCCCAGGAGCGGTTTATAATAGAGTGGCACGGTGAGCATCCCAATAAACTGGGGTACACAGATAAATCCGTTGAAAATACCCATGTAAACGCCCATGCGCTCTCTGGGAACCGCACTCGCCAGCATCAGATACGGCATTGACATGATAGACCCCCAGGCTAAACCAATAATGCTCATGCCAACCAGATAAATCATTTTATCGTTCGACGTAAGCGTCAGAAAGAACCCCATGGCCCCAATTGTGAGGAACACGGCATGAGTAGCCCGGGCACTGCCGATGGCTTTGGCAATGCGCGGTATAAATATTGAAATGACGGCGCAGGAGATGCTGAACATGGCAAAGCAAAGCCCGCCCCACTTGGTGCCTTCTTCAAATCCGGCTCTGTTCGACACGGTATCGGGCGCGTTAAACGCGTATTTAGCCGTTGCAAGCGACAGGTATTGCCACATCAGGGGCAGGCCGTACCAGGTGAAGAATTTCACCCACCAAAGCTGCTTCATAACGGTTGGCATTGCCGAGAGCGACGCCAGAATCTCCCTAAAAACAGGGAGCATCAGAAACAGGTAACTGCCTGCCAGTACGCCAAATCCCCACAGTAAGCCTGATGAGAGACCTCCTAAGCGCGTAGCAAAAAAGAAGGCCAAAACAGCCGCACCAACGGATAAGGCTATATGCCAGAACGAAATCGACTTCTTCTCTTCGGTGGTAAATACAGGGTGCTCCTTATAAGTGTCGTCGACAGGCGGGTATTCTTTCGTTGTGCGGATCGTCCACAGTACAGAAATCAGGATAGCGGCCGCGCCAATGTAGAACGGATAACGTACCGAGTTGGGAATGCCATTCGCTAATTGCCCTCCCGACATCACCATCGAAATGCCCAGAATCGGCAAAATATACGGCATCAGGTTGGCTAAGGTTTGCCCGAAACCCACCATAAATGATTGGACAGCAAACCCTGTTGGACGCTGCTTATCGTTGAGCATATCGCCAACGAAGGCCCGGAATGGCTCCATCGCGGAGTTTAGTCCTGCATCGAGCATCCACATCAGCCCCGCAGCCATCCAGACATACGATGAATTGGGCATCAATACCATCGCGATGCTACCGGCCAGCGCGCCTACAAGAATATAGGGCTTCCGCCTTCCCCAGGTAGGTGACCAACTTCGGTCCGAAATAGCCCCAATGATAGGCTGGAGCAACAGACCGGTTAGCGGTCCGGCGAGCCAGAGACCCGGAATGGACGCTTCATCAGCACCCAGATAGCGGTAAATCGGACTCATGTTCGCCTGCTGCAGGCCAAAGCCGTACTGGATGCCCAGGAAGCCGAAACTCATGTTCCAGATTTGCCAGAAGCTAAGGTTGGGCTTCGCTGTAGTCGTGGGCTTGTCAATGCTTCCCGTTTGCATGGATTGTCGTAACTTTAAATAGTTGTCATAGGTAGTAGGCAATAAAGAACAATAATACGTACTGATTTGCAGGATATGGAGATATTCTTGTCTTATTTTTTTGAAAAACCTTACTTTTGAGCATGATTCCGAAAAAGTGGCTGCTCTTTATTTTGTTGCTGATAACCTCGACAATGGCGTCTAATATAGGCGTTGCTGCTCCCGCCGACTCGTCCCGGACCGTTATTGTGCGCTCCATCAACCTGACCGGAAACTACCGAACCCGCGACAAAATCATTCTGCGGGAAATGGGTCTTCATCCCGGCGACTCCGTTCGGCTGGCCGACTTGCCGGGTCGGATTGCTTGGGATCAGCGGAACATCAACAATACGAACCTGTTTGTGACGGTGGACATGACCACCAAGCTTACGACCCCCGCCGACTCTGTGCAACTGGCTCAGCTCGACCTCACCGTAACAATGAAAGAACGCTGGTACATTATCGCTTATCCGGTTTTCGACCTGGCCGACCGTAATTTTAATGAGTGGTGGTACGACCGGGGCCGCGATTTTCGGCGGGTCATCTATGGCGGTCGGCTTAGTTACCGCAACGTAACGGGCAATAATGACCGGTTGCAGGTGGTTGTTGAGCGGGGTTTTCTACAGCGAACCGTCCTGTCGTATGCCAGACCGTATATTGACCGGGCGCAGCGGATAGGGCTGCGGGCCGATATTGGCTACATCACGAACAAAGAAATCCCGTACCGCACGCAGGCGGATAAGTGGGTGTATGTGAAGGCAGAAAATATACTTCGCGAACGGGTTTACGCAGCCCTCACCCTCACGCATCGGCGCGGCCTGTATCATTACCACTCCTTCGATACGCGCTACACCCGCAACATCATTGCCGATACCGTTGCCCGGCTCAACCCCGACTATTTTCTGGACGGTCGCACCCGGCAGCAATTTCTGGCATTGAGCTATGGCTATCGCTACGACCGGCGCGACAATGTTGTATATCCATTGCAGGGAACCCTGCTTTCAGCCACAGTTGGCGTGTCGGGAATATTACCGAAGGATAATTTTCGATTTGTGGACGTATCGGCGTCTGTTACGCGCTACTGGCCGCTGGGGGGTCATTTTTATCTGGCCGGGGGCTTACGAGGCCGCTCTACCTGGCCCGGTCGCCAGCCATATAGTAGCTTGCGGGGGCTGGGTAGTTCCAGCGATATGGTGCGGGGTTACGAGCTTTACGTAGTGGATGGACAGCGAACGGTCATCTGGCGAAATAGCCTTCGTTATCAACTGTTTAATGTTCGAAAGCAACTAAACTGGCTGCACATTCGGCAGTTCAACACCGTACCGATTTCTGCTTACCTGACCGCTTTCGGTGATGCGGGTTACGTGAGCAGTACCGTTGCCGAGCAATACCAGAGCCAGTTGGCCAACCGGATGCTGGTGGGCACGGGCATGAGCCTCGACGTCGTTACGTTCTACAACTTGGTGATGCGGTTCAGCGGCACGATAAATGGACAGGGGAAGGCCGGCTTTTTCTTCAATCTGGCGCAGGAGTTGTAGCGTTCGTGAACCTGTCAAATCTGTATTTTCCGTTGTTTAAAGCCCCCGTCAACTTATTTTGCACCAAAATCAGCCAAACCGAAACTGTATGAAACAAATTGTTCTACTGCTCATTCTCTGTACACTTCTCCTGAATCTGCAGGCATGCCGGAGCCGCCAGCAGGCTAATTCGCAAACTACCGATTCAACTGCATCAACCCCGCCACATGCTGAAACGGTTGACAATGTGACCATTACGGGACGCTTAGCCGATCTTGGCCTGACCCCCGACAGCCATTGGCGCGGCATCAATTTGGGCGATGCGTTTTCTGCCGTCAAAACTGCCGAAAAAGGCGAGCCTTTCGAGAGCGACGCCGAGCATGTCGGCTATACAGTTGAGCTGAAAAATCTCGAAACCGCCGACATTCTGTATTACCAGACCGATAAGAAAGTATCAGCTATTGATGTTGATTTATTTCTGAACAGCCGCCCATCGGTCGATGCGTATCAGAACGAATTGACGGGCTATTTCACCCCGCGTTACGGTACGTCAAAGCCCGGCAGTAACGGTACGATCTGGACTGGACCCAAAGGCGAAATAATTACGCTGAAAGACGTTTCGAAAGGAAAAGACTTCGGTCTGAAAATCAGGATTTCATCGGCTGGCGCTGGGTTGACGGCGTCAGCGAAACGGTGAGGAGTGGTACCTACAAGTCAGGCTGTGTCCCTTAAATCAGGCTTGTGAGCCGGATGTATAATCGGTTAAAACATAATGAGCAATGGCGATGCTCAGAAAACTCAGATGAAAGGCAAGTGCCCGCCTGTCTTTGCCGATAAAATCTGAAAAGATGAGCAGGGATTGGGTGGCCAGAAAAGTTGCGTCGGCCTGCTGATGGCCTCTAAAAGAAATAACTCGTTTTACACCTACCGGCGTATCTGTCGGGGCATTCATAATCAGAAAACTGCTGCCAATTAGCTGGTACATTTTGGTGGCCTTCGGGTTCAGACCGAGAGCAGGTGGCACAGCCAGCAGAATGCCGGAGAACATGTAATCAATAATACCGTGTAAGATCGGGGTGACGGGTTTCGGGAGCATACAACTGAACCATTATAAAAATGAAAAAAGCAGACGTAACGGCTTATCTGAGCATCACCGATTACGCCTGCTTTATACGTGACCAGCCTTACTCTTGAGCTGCTTTCCGGTTCACTGAACTCGTCGCGATGGTCGTTAGCTTCTCATCGGCGGCCTTCTCCTCGCGCAAAGTCGTTTCCAGCAAATCGGCTACGTCCTCCTGACCAGCCTGCCGAGCCAGAGTGCGGGCTGTTCCGTAGGAAGCAATTTCGTAATGTTCCATCTTCTGGGCGGCTCCAATAATGGCTGCATCCGCTACCGGCCCGTCTTCCAGTTGATCCAGTAAATCCTGTGTTTCTTCAATGAGTCCCTGCATGGCCATACAGGTTTCGCCGTCGGGGTCGATCCCCATTTGCCGGGCAATTTGCTCCAGCCGCACCACCTGGCCTTCGGTTTCGCGCTGATGAAGCTGAAACGCCTGCCGAAGCTGATCGCTCTGGACCCGCTGCGCGAGTTGGGGCATCACTTCCAGAGCTTGCTTTTCGGCTGAGTATAGATCCTGGATCGTATGCTCCATCAATTCATCCATTGTGTTCATAAACGTATCGTTTAAAGTATGCCTGTGGGCTTACAGACAGCAGAAAAACGCCTATATTCCTTGCTTTGTTTACCATAAAAAGACGCGAGTTAGCAAGTGGCCTCTCTTACTGTGATTGGTGAGTGTTGCGGGGAATATACGCTTACAGGAACCACAGGAGCACATTTTCATATAGTGACTACCGTTCCGGAAACTTCGGGGAAAATAGCTGATCTACTTAGGAACGGATTCCATTTTATAGCCATTGCGTCTACATGTAACATGATGTTTCCAACCAGTAGGAAACCGGCTATTCAGGGCATCCGGTAGTAAACACAATTTGTTTAAAACCTCAATAGGCTGTATTTATTGCTTAATAATCGCCTGTTAATAAATACCTTTAAGCGTTATTCCTACGAGCCGTTAGGGTCTTTATACCAAGATAAGCCATTATGTCTTTTCGACAGCCAACGTCAACAAACATCCGCAGTTTCCATTTTCGGGAGAATGCGTACGAATTTCCAGTAGAGTCGGTGCTGGAGCCGGAGAAGGCTCGTGGCCAACTCCTTATCGAAGCATCAACTGGTTATTTGCTGACAACTCTGGCCGACACAGTGCCTCAAACGCAGCAAACGATTAGCTACGTTACCCAGCCTGACGGACGTAGTATAGCCCGTACTACGGTCACATTACTGGTTAGTGGTTCCTCACTGATTGATGGTAGCGTTACACTCCGTGATCCGCTTGGAGAAGTGGTGGTACTGACAATAACGATCGAACCCCTGCTGTTCCTTAACAGCTCAATACTAACGTTTACCAGGACAGAAGCCAATGAAGAGGTGTTTGCTACCGTGGAAATTAGCCAGCGGGGTGCTCAAACGCCCATTGTCCTCTCAACCAGCGATCCAAAGCGGTTTACGCTCGCTGAAGATGGTAAAGACCTTACGTTCAGTCCCGTATTGACAATAACGCCCTCGTTCAGAGGCACCAGCATCCGCATTCGTTACGCTCCCAACTGGCCCGGTCGGCATATGGCTCGCTTGGTGGCAGAAGCGCCTTATGCGACTAAAACGGTTTCCCTACGAGGCAATTCCGGTGGCCTGCTGAACTGGTGGTCTACTTCACGCACAACGC